>JALHTN010000456.1 GCA_022865865.1 Anaerolineales bacterium | reverse complement strand
CCTCATGTTGGGATGCATGTGCCAGTGAGTTCAGCGTGGGAAATCTTTTCATCCAGCGCTCGAAGAAGGGAATAACGGTTTCGACTCGCGTTTGCTGCAGCATTACTTCGGAGACCCAAACCGGGTAGGGATCAAGATTATTGCGCCAGGGTAAGCTTCTAGCACGAGTCTGATACCAGTCGAGTAGTTTATCTCCGAACTGTGTAACCATTTTGTTATTCAGGGTATATAGTTGAGGAATAGAATGAGTGGATTCACCGCTAGCTGATTGGCTGGTAACCGGTGATTGATTTCAACGACCTACATTTGAAATCCCTTACGCGCAGGAACGATTTTATAGGAATAATCTGTCACAAAATTCATCAGGCGCTCGGTGAGGGTAAGCCATTCGGTAGAATCTAGGAGATTTGATAAATCTTGCTGGTTAGCGATCTGTGCTCCAGCACTAATTTGGGGGTGGTTTCCATACATTGTGAACCAGGCATCGGTGGGCTCTAAACCCAAACGCTGTATACCAGGCACCCACTCACGAACCACGAATTCGAAGTATTCCTGTTCTCGACCTGGCAGGATATCCCAAGACATGATTAACTTAACAGTCACATTCGTTCTCCTGGTTTCTCTTAATGCTTGTGTTCTAACACAACGACGTGAGCTTCTGAGGGAACAGATGAGCTGGTGACTTTCAATGAAGGGATTGGGTCAATTTCTCCGACACCCATTTCCTTTAAAAATCTACTCAGGGGAGATAAATCAACCTTGCTTTCAGGCAGCTGGTAGTGCATCGGGATGACAATTCCAGGTTCCAGCAAGCTGACGATCTCGGCTGCTTTTGCGGCGTTTAAACTGCCACCCCCACCAACGGGTATCAAAACCACATTGACGCCACCTAAGTTTTCTACTTCTGTTTGGCTGGGGACTTCTTGTATATCACCTAAATGGGCTACGGTAATTCCATCGTAATCATATACGTACAAGGTGTTGCGCAGTTCTTTGGATGATAGTTTCGTTTTTCTGTTGGTTTGCACTCCGGTAATGAATACCCCGCCAATCTCAAACTCACCAGGACCGCTGATGACTCGGTTGCGCCCCTTAATGGCTGAGATGAAATTGTGTCCTGGAGCATCATGGCTCACGGTTACAATTTCACCCCGCAATTTGAGTGGTTCGAAACCAGCAATGTTATGATCGTATGGGTCGATGACCACTGTGGCCATTCCCCGTTCGGTGAGCCGAAAACAAGAAAGACCATACCAATTGATTTCCATTCAACCTCCTGAAAACTTGCCCCATGATTATACATCATTGCGGCATGCAGGCGAAAAAACGTATAATAAACCCATGTCAACAGGCACCAGGCTCAATCTAAAGGAACATGTCCAGGGTGGAGGGTGGGTGCATCGGGAAGGAATCTCTGGTTGGCAATTAGAGATTCCTTCAGGGTCTGCAGGCAGCTATCGTTTGGCACAGCTGGATGATTATGGCGGACTCGTGCGAGGTGCTTTCCCCTGGACAGCACCAATAAGGTTGAGTCTGGCAGCCAGAACATCTACCCGAACTATTCCCGGGACCTGGGGATTTGGACTGTGGAACGACCCATTTGGCATGGCGCTCGTCCAGGGAAGTAAAATGCGCTTTCCAACGTTGCCAAATGTCGCCTGGTATTTCTTTGCATCAGCCTCCAACTACCTATCTTTGCGCGACGATCTCCCCGCTAATGGGCAGCTTGCAGCCACATTCCATTCACCAAGCAATCTGCCGTTCAATTTGGTACTTGGGCTTCCATTACTCCCGCTGGTATTCATTCCGCCTTTTGCTCGCAGATTACGACGTTGGTTTAGGCAATACATCCAGCAGGATACAGCTGCATTTGATCTCGATCCAACCGAATGGCATACTTACGAGATTGAATGGCAGCTTGAGAGGGTGGTTTTCCTGTTGGATGGGCAGAAACTGCAGGAGACGAAGATTAATCCGAGAGGACCTCTGGGTCTGGTGATTTGGGTAGATAACCAATATGCTCGCTGGCTGCCTGATGGTCGTATTCGTTATGGAACTCTAGAAAATCGAGAAACCGGGAGTTTGCAGGTTGATGACCTGAAATTGACCCTTGCTTGACAATCCTAAGTGGCGCGGTTAAAATTACGCTGCGGTGCAAGAGCACGCCGGATGTTAAGGCCGAGATAGCTCAGTTGGTAGAGCACGCGACTGAAAATCGCGGTGTCGCCAGTTCGATTCTGGCTCTCGGCACCTCTCGGCCTGACGGTGAGGCCGTTTATGCGGGTGTAGTTCAGCTGGTAGAACGTCTCCTTGCCAAGGAGAAGGTCGTGGGTTCGAGTCCCATCGCCCGCTCTTGAATAAAGAGAGAGATAAAGAATGATTGCTGATTGGTATAATTCAATCAGCAATCTTAGTCTAAGCGTCAGGTTCTTTTGGCGACGTGGCCAAGTGGAAAGGCAAGGGTCTGCAAAACCCTGATCACGGGTTCAAATCCCGTCGTCGCCTCTGAAATACCTCCGATAAGGAGGTATTTTTCTTAACCAAATCTAAAATTGAGCTCAATCCCGGTGTTTCTGTTTGCAATCTCTCCCCCCCTTCTTCATTGCGCTTTTTGAATATTTTCTCTTGGATATTGCTGGCGCTATTTGTGAATCCCTGGAAGGAAAACCTGGTGGATTTGAGAGTTCACCACTTTCAAGGTAACTTGAGAAGTATGGGGTGCACCTTCCACGGAAGAGGGATCGGTGATATTGATAGTGATCTCACCTGTGTATGTGGAGGCTTTATTCGGATTGAAATTGACTGGTGTGACCTTGATCGATGTGGGGGTGGTTCCATTCCCTGGGGTTGCTGAGAAAAATGAACCCTCGCTGGTTATCTGCCAGGAAAGTGGATCCTGGCTGCCGATATTGGTTAAAGAGATATTCAGGTATGATGGGAAAAGCTTTTGATCGGGGATGCTGTAATGGAAGATCAAGTTGTTTGGCAGATTTCCCAGGGCTGCAGAAGCAAGCGTATCAATCTGAGTACCAAAATCCTGTACCCAGTAGTAGCGGTAATCTCCGCTGCCTTGGAAGAATCCGACCCCTATAGCCCGGGAGGCAGGATTAAGGATGTTGTTTTTATGACCTTCGCTGTTCATCCAACCCTGCATGACTGCAGTTGGTGAGGAGTAACCAGCTGCGGCGTTCTCGCCGTTTGCCCCGGAGTAGTAATTCGATATTCTGTCCCATGTGCCGCATTTCTTGACTAATTGCCCACCTTCTCGATCCATCGTATCGTGACTGAAATAATTATCCTGGCTCATATCCGCAGCCTGGTAACGTGCGGCACGGGTTAGTCCTTCGGAATATTTCAGGGGGGTCAGACCGCGGCTGGTTCGCTCTTGATTGACTAATTCGACGACCTGCTGTTCAAATTCCTTGTTTTGTGCGCTTACAACTTCTCCACCACAACCAGCATATTGCAATTCTGGAGTGTCAGGATCTGGACTTGCGGGAGGTGTGCCGATCACTCCCTCCTCAGCCAGAACAGGCTGGGCGGACGCAATTAGACAAATGACAAGAACAATGAAGCCAAACCAAACAGCTAATTTATTCATACGCGATACCTTCACCAAAACCTTTTAATGGTCAAATCGTGAAAAACCACGCAATTGTTGCTGATTCCCACGATTTATTCGGTTAAAGTATCCTAAGAAATTGGTTGAGCCTCAATAGGAAAAAAGTCCCGCCTCGCGAATTTGTTATTTGCGCCGGATGGATTTTCGGGCGAGATTGTCCACCCGTTGGTTGTTCCGATTCCCTGAATGCCCCCGTACCCAATGCCAGTTTATCTGGTGAGATTGGATGCTCTGGTCCAGAGCTTTCCATAGGTCTACATTGGCTAATTTCCCGCCTTTACGCCGCCAATTGCGAGCCCGCCAATTAGGTATCCATTCGGTGATCCCACTTCTCAGGTATTGTGAATCGGTGAAGAAATCGATTTGGCTGGGTTGGTTAAGTTCCTCTAATGCCTCAATCGCCGCAGTTAATTCCATGCGGTTGTTTGTGGTCGGAAATTCAGATCCGGTTAGGATCTTCTCATGCTTGGGGTAAATCAGGATGGCTGCCCATCCCCCAGGACCTGGATTTGGATCACAAGCTCCGTCAGTGTAAATAGTTACCTGTTGAAGATTTGGCATGGAAAGGCTTTCTTCTAATTCCTTTTTTGGAATAGCATGCTTATTATATTTTTCACCACACATGCAAATAATAACTGGTTTACTCGCTCAGCTGGTGTAGTTCAGCTGCCGTCTCGTCCATTAACTCTAAAGTTGCCGGAATACGATCTGGTGTAAAGTAATAGCGAAAGATTTGGGTGCCGACATCGCTTAGGATCCAGCGCACTGCTCCCCAGGATTCTAAACCTGGCTCTGCTTGTGCATGGGCGAGCAATTCCTGAGCCGCGACCCATTGTGGATGTTCACTCGCGTAATCATCCAGGAAATCCATCGTCGAAGCTCGGATCGGGAAAGTCCCTCGCGCTTCGATGATCTTCGCACCCTGTTCTGGTGAAAGCAGCCATTTGATCACTAACCAGGCAGCTAAATTCTCTTCTGGCGTACCTGCAAACATAACGTAAGACGGTCCGTAGATGCTGATAGCCGCGTCTCCCTCTGGAGAAGGAAAACCAATCACGGTCCAATCATCCTTGTTTTCCACCCGTTCAAATTCTGAGGTTTGGTAGGCGAGGTCAGAAAGCGAACTGGTTATAAACAGGGCACGTCGATAGGCGAAGTCAATTTCGGCTGGGGATTCAAGCACTTCATATGCGCATCCTTCATCGAATAATTCCTTCAAAAAGAGAAAGGCATTCTCCGTCTCTTGAGAGTCAAACTGGTAGCCATTTTCATTGGGAAGGAGCACCGAACTATTAAAAGCATACATCCAACTTAATACACTCGCGGGGGTAGTATTGATCAACCAGCCCCCGCTGCCATCATCTTGGGCATCATCATTGGTTTGAATTGCCTGCGCCGCAGCACAAACCTGTTCTTTGAATTCCGCTGCAGATCCAGGAGGGGAGGTGAATCCCAGTTCTTCAGCCCAGGAAGTGTTGTAATACATCACTTGAGCTGTGCGGACAGCTGGCAAGCCAAATCGATTTTGCTCCTTCACATCCTGTTGAAGAAAAATATCAAAGAAATCTGCCAATTCATCCGGGTGAAAACCCCATTCGGGGTCATTAACATAATTATTCAATCCAGTTACGGGTTTCCCGCTGGAAATCCAGGATTGGATCTGGTAGTCAGCACCCACAGCTAAATTGGGCAAACCTGCTGCTTTGTCTGCGGTCGCTATCTTTTCGTAGAGGGAATTAAGCGATCCCTGAGAAATGCTTTCGACAGTTATTCCGAAATTGTTGATGGTGTTGAACTCGGTCAGCGAATCCTGGATCGCTTCTCCGGTTTCTCCAGACCAGGGATGCCAGAATTTGAGCGTTAACCCGTCTAAATCCGATTCCTTGACCCCCAGAGAGGAGGTTGGTTGCGGTGTGATGGTCGCGGTTGGAGAAAGGGTGGCAGGTATGCTGGTTAATGTCGGTTTTAATTCTGGGGTTTCGCTGATCGCGGTTGATATAGGTGGTGGTTGACCGCTGCAAGCTGCAATTAAGGAGAAGCCTACCAAGATGAATATCAATAACATCAAACGGGTGGAGTCAACTGGAGTGCTCCTCCCATTTGCGGTAAGATAATCCAAGAAACCTGATTTATGATTTTTGCACATTGATTTAATCACCTACATTTACCTTCAGAGCAGGAAATTACAGGGCTGATTTTTTCACGAAATCGTGTTGGCTATGCTGAAGGTTGACGGTGACGCCTTGCGATTATATCAAAGTTGTACAATTTAGAATCAGAGCGGAGATGTTATGCCAGATCAATTCACGGAATCACTGTCAAGTTTAAAATCGCATCGACTGCCTGGTTTGAACCTGGGGGAAGATTTTGTTTATCCCGATTACGCTGGCCGATCTCTGTTGAATGTACCCTCCAGTATATGTGGTTGGTTGGGAGCACCAATGCTTGGAGCACCCTCCCTCACCCCTCAAATCACAGAGATGCTAGCCGGTGAATACCAGAATGTCGTCTTGATATTAATGGATGCACTCTCGTTGGAGCGTTTTACTAAATTGATAAATACTGGTTTGTTACCGGTATGGAGTGAATTGGCACGAAAAGGAGTATTGGCACCCATTACCTCTATCGCACCCAGCACTACAGCCGCAGCGCTCACCAGCCTTTGGACTGGAAGCAGCGCAGCTGAGCACGGGATCGTTGGATATGAAATGTGGTTGAAAGAGTATGGCATGGTTGTCAATTCGATCCTCCACTCGCCGATGAGCTTCCAGGGGGAAGCTGGGAGCTTGACCAAAGCTGGTTTTGACCCCGAAACCTTTATCAGGCCTGCCTTGCTTGGTTCGCAATTGTCCAAGCATGGGATCCAGGTTTATGCATTTCAGCATCACAGTATAGCCCGTTCTGGTTTGTCTCGCATGTTTCTTCGGGATGTTAAACTGCAACCTTTCCGTACCCAATCAGATCTCTGGGTGAACGCAAGGGGAGTTCTGGAAGATAACCCTGATCAAAGAAAATACATCTGGATTTATTGGGGCGTGGTGGACTACTTGTCGCATAATTATGGTCCGGATAATGAGCGTGTGGTCAGTGAACTGCGCCATTTCTCAGCCACATTTGAGGACCTTTTTCTGAACCAGTTGAGCCCATTAGCCAGGAAAGACACCTTGCTGGTTCTGCTGGCAGACCATGGTCAGATCAAAAGCCAACCAGATCCGCATTACGATTTGAGCAACCATCCCAACTTGGTCCGCCTTCTGCATATCATGCCTACGGGGGAAAACCGGTTGGCATCACTCTACCTGCGCCCTGGGCAGAGTAATGCAGTCCGGGAGTATATAGAACGAACTTGGCCTGGACAATTCGTTTATCTGGATCCATCTTTGGCGGTCGAATCTGGATTGTTTGGTCCTGGTGAACTTCATCCCCGTTTATATGATCGATTGGGAGATTTAATCGTGGTCTCGAGTGGGGAGTCCTATCTGTGGTGGTCTCCAAAAGCAGACCATTTGATGGGCAGGCATGGCGGGTTATCTGCTGACGAAATGCTGGTACCCTTCCTGGCTGCAGAACT
>JALHTN010000455.1 GCA_022865865.1 Anaerolineales bacterium | reverse complement strand
TCCGTACCGACAACGATCATGTGATGGCTGTCATGGGCAACAGTGGTTCCGACCGCGCAGGGCATTTTAAATCCAAATCCCTGCACCAGACCAACCTGAACCCCACCAGTGCCCTTATGCCGCTCAACCAGGGCGATTTTGGCGATATCCTGCCCAATATCCGCCAGAACTTCACCAGCAACCAGGGGCACTTTGATTTTCAAATGACGGGTTGTAGCCTGGTTTTCGATCACCCCAATCACATTGGCTGTGATTGTATTGGATAAAGATTGGTTGGAAGTATCCACTGCAACTTTGAAATCTTCGGGGGTCAGATCGCGCCCCAACCTGATCGAAGACTTCGCCCATTGTGGATAATCATAGCTGGGTAAATCGATTAGGATCTTCCCCTCCTGAGTGAGCTGCCTGCCGCGCGCCACCACCGTATGGATATCCATCTCCGCTAAATTTTCAACCAGCAGAATATCTGCGTATCTCCCTGGGGCGATCATACCCATATCTCGAGCGACGCCGAAATGCTCTGCAGTATTAAGGGTCGCCATCTGGATGGCTGTTATGGGAGGTAATCCCTGGTGAATCGCTTGCTTGACGACCCTATCCATATGCCCTTCATTGACGATTGTTTCAACATGCGAGTCATCCGTGCACAGCAAGAAATGACGGCTGTCCAGTCCCATTTCAGTGATCGCCCGTACCTGTTGATCGATATCTTTCCAGGCAGATCCATCACGCAAAATAACTTTCATCCCTTGGCGAACGCGCGCCACAGCATCTTTCATCAGTGTACCTTCATGATCATCCTCGGGACCACCGGCTGCGTAGCCATGAAATGGCAGGCCTAAATCTGGTGAAGCATAATGCCCACCGATAACCTTCCCGACTGCCCGGGTAGCTGCCATCTCTGAATGCATGTTCTCATCACCCATGAACACACCATGGAAATTCATCATTTCCCCCAGACCAATTATGCCGTCCCAAGTCATGGCTTCAGCCACCTGCTCAGGTCCAATACTGGCGCCAGGTGTTTCCAATCCTGGTGCGGAAGGAACACAGGAAGGCATCTGCACCCAAACATGGATCGGCTGTCCAGCTGCTTCATCGACCATCAAGCGTACTCCCCGCAAACCAAACACATTAGCGATCTCATGGGGATCGATGAAGATGCCTGTCGTACCGTGAGGGATGACCGCGCGGACAAATTCAGTCACCGTAACCATCCCGGATTCGACATGCATGTGCGCATCTAATAGGCCGGGTACCAGAAATTTTCCTTCTGCTTCGAGGACAAGTGTGTCATCGCCAATTGCGTGCCCACAATCCGGTCCAACATAGGCAATGCGCCCGGATTTAATTGCGATGTCTGTACCTGGTATGATTTCGCCAGATTGAACACACACCCAGCGACCTTTGCGAATGACCAGATCGGCTGGAACACGTCCCATGGCGACATCCACAAGCGTGCGTGTTCGGCTGGTGATAGATTCTGGCTTCATGGTGACCTCTGCGGCGAAAATAAATCTGAAGTCTCAGTTATTAATTCTTCCAATCGGATCAGATAGCAAACTGTGATCTTCAAATAACTTGTGCAGATCACCCGTTTCTCCCCCCTGATCAACACACCTATCCCGAATAAAAAGACCACCGTCGGGGATCTCCCGGTGCTGGTCGTCTATGCTCACAAGGATGGCAGAGTTTTATGAAGGTAGGCAGACATATTTTTCTTCCGATCAGGCATCCTTTGACGAGATAAAAACAATTGTCAGACAAAGTCTAGTTTAGCAAAGATCAGCCTGGTTGTCAATTGTCTGACAACTTGCCTGCTGCGCAGCTCTTGGTTTCTTTATTGCGATCGAACCCGAATGTCTCAATGAACCATCCATGAACCCAATAGGGTTTATTTACCTATGAACCTTGTTAATCCTCAAATTCCGATATGATT
>JALHTN010000454.1 GCA_022865865.1 Anaerolineales bacterium | reverse complement strand
CCCCATGCAGGAGGCCGAATACACTCCTGAGATGTTAGCCCAGGTTAACCAAAAGATTCCCTTGGGTAGACATGCCAAACCAGAGGAGATCGCTGCCCTCTTCGCATTCCTGTGTTCTGATGAGGCGGCCTACATCACCGGACAAATTTTCGTGATCGACGGGGGAGAAACAGCGGGAGGCATGGCAAGCAGGTAATACTTGCGTGCCACCAAGCTATTAAAAGTCATTATTGAATTGAGAAAAATGTGATTCCATGATAGCTAATTGACTTCACATACTGTTATCCTGTAAACTGAATATAGAGGTGTTTCACTGCAAAAATACTGGCTGGTATAGTATGACAGAGCAAGAGATCATTGATTGGTTGCTGGAAGGAGACCCTGCAATCCGCTGGCAGGTCCACCAGCATCTGCTGAATGACAGCGATACCGCAGCCCAGGAGCGTGTGCGCGTTGCTGCTGACGGCTGGGGAGCTGATTTGCTCGCCCGGCAAGACCCATCTGGCAGGTGGGCAGGCCAGCTGTACGCTCATAAATGGCTTTCCACCACCTACACCCTGCAGCTCTTGCGCAGAATGGGCCTTGACCCGGGAAATCATCAAGCGCAGCAAGCCTGCCAGCAGCTGCTGGATGGCGGCTATCAGGAGGGTGGTGCCATATCCTTCACCAAGTCTGTCTCCCGGATTGACCTGGGTGTGGCAGGTTTGGTGCTGTCTATCCTGGCTTATTTTGGTTATCCCGATCAGAGAGTATCGGAAATTGTTGGATTTCTTGTGGATCAGCAGCAGCCTGACGGCAGTTGGGTACCCGAGCCCGAGCTCACACGCCTGCAGTATGTGTTTGCCGGCACGATGGTGGTCCTGGAAGGACTGCGTGAATATGAGAAGCGTTATCCTGGCTTGGAAACCCGGTTGGCTGAAGCACAGGCATACGGGCGTGAATTTTTATTGCAATATCATTTAAATAAATCGAGAGATACACAGAAGAATATTGATCCGAAATTCGCCCGTTTCTCTTTTCCACCCCGCTGGCATTATGACATTTTGGTAGCACTTGACTATTTTCAAGATTGTTGGGCAGAAAAGGACGAACGGCTGATGGATGCTGTAGCACTGCTGAAATCAAAGCGCAGAAATGATGGGTGCTGGAATCTGCAGAACAGGCATCCAGGAAAAACCTATTTCGAAATGGAGCAAGTCGGTCAGGCAAGCAGGTGGAACACCTTAAGAGCGCTGCGGGTATTGAAGTGGTGGGAAAATGATTGAGCGCATTCTGGATAACCGCGACTGCCAACAAATCTGAATAAGCAGGTATGAAAATGGGTGAAAAAACAGTTCCCAACCACGAATTAACACCAGAAGCAAGACGGGCGATCATCAAATGGATCCTCCAGTCAATATTGGGAGTCATCGGATACACCGTGATCATTTTTCTTTCCGCTGGCAGATTGGATTGGGTGTGGGGTTGGGTGCTGATTGGCTTGCTGTTTGCCTTCCTCATCGCCCATCCAATGCTCCTTGTGCCGGTTAACCCAGACCTGCTGGTGGAGCGGGGTAAAGGGCTCGGCGATGAAGGTGTTAAGACCTGGGATCGCTGGGTTGCCTCGCTTGCAGGTGGTGTAATGCCGTTAATTTCGTGGATCATAGCGGGTCTGGATGTGCGTTACGGCTGGACAGGTTTTGTACCTCTTGCATACCATCTCATTGGAGTGCTTGGTTTCATTATGGGATTTGGATTGTTCTTGTGGGCGATGGTCTCCAATGCTTACTTTTCAGAAGGAGTTCGCATCCAGGAGGAGCGCGGTCACACGGTAGCAACGGGTGGTCCCTATCGCTATGTTCGCCACCCTGGTTACAGCGGTGCTATCCTGGCCCAACTGTCTACACCACTGCTGTTGGGTTCGATATGGGCCGCCATCCCGAGTATCCTGGCTGCCGGTTTGTATGTACTCCGCACCCATTTGGAGGATATAACATTGATTGAAGAGCTGCCGGACTACCGCGAGTTCACCCAGCAGACTCGCTACCGTTTACTGCCGGGAGTATGGTAGTTCGGTGGGAAGTATAAAATTACGCAGTAAAGTAAGAATACCGTTGTGGTGAGGTAGTTTGGGTGCGTAGAGATAGCATCAAATCAATTTTGGAAATAAACTTGCAGCCATCAAATTCAAAGAAAGGAAAACTGATGTCCGAATATCAAATTGGATCAATGAAGGTTTCCGAGGATAACTTGCGCAGGATATTTAAATCATTCAACCAATTCATGCTGCTTCTGTGGCGGTTGGGCTTGGGAGCATATGGGAACGGCACCTCCTTTGGAGGCTCTCTCATGGTCATCAAGCATATTGGAAGAAAAACTGGATTAACGCGCCATACCCCGGTCAACTATACCATCGTCGATGGAGACATTTACTGCACTGCTGGTTTTGGTAAAGTCTCTGATTGGTATCTGAATATCATGGCGAATCCCGAAGTTGAAGTTTGGCTGCCTGATGGCAGGTGGGCTGGGATCGCTCAGGACGTTACCGATGAAGAGAACATCCATTTTGTCTTCCGCCAGGTGCTGATCGCCAGTGGTTTCGCCGGGCCATTATTTGGCGCAAATCCAAAAAACCTTTCTGATCTGGATTTAATCAACCTTTTGGATAGCTACAGGTTAATCCGCATTCGCAGGCCGAATGCATTAACCGGTCCAGGTGGACCGGGTGACCTGGCTTGGGTTTGGCCAGCTGCAACCTTTGCTTTGCTTGGTTTGCTCTTATTCAGAAGGAGAAAATGATCGCTCAGAAACCATGAATCAAGTACTGACCTGGCTCTCCGGGGGTGATTTGCGCTCAGATGGCATGGCTAATGAGGTAGCATCTTTTGTCCTGGATCACCCCAATGCATTTGAGGATTTGTATGCTGGCTTGTATGAAGCGCAGGATGTGGTGCGGGGACGTGCAGCCGATGCTCTTGAGAAGGTCTCAAGAAGAAGACCTGATTTACTTGTGGACCACTTCCCGGAGATCGTAATCCTGGCTGGGACGGAGCATGTACCCCTGGTCAAGATGCACTTGGCGATGATCTTTGGTCACTTGGCAGTTTACCCGGAGCTGATTGGGCAGTTGCTTCCACCGCTTAAAGATCTGTTGGACGACAATAGTGTGTTTACCAGGAGTTGGGCGATCACCAGCCTGTGCATAATCGGTCGCAAGTACCCGCAGGAATGCCAACCCATTATCAACCTGCTCGTACCTCTCCAGGGAGATAGAAGTATCGCAATCAGGTCGAGGGTAAGGAATGGGCTCAGATTATTGACCGATCCAAACGCTAAATTCCCAAAGGGATGGATCAAGAGTGAACATCTGCAAGGACTATAAGAATTATGGAAGAGATCGACTGAGATCTGGATCTGCATTAGCCTACGGTTTTCGATCGAGACCGCGTAGTAGAATAAATGATGAGTGATAGCTGATTACGATCCCTTGAAAAACGGTCACCTGATTACCTGGAATGGTCGAAGGAAGGTAATCCCATGCACCAAATTGCCAGGAAATTATTATTCTGGTCTCCCAGGGTTTTGGGAATACTTATAGCAATTTTTGTCAGTCTCTTTGCGCTGGATGTATTTGGGGAGGTCTATAGTTTTTGGGAGACGATAGCAGCCCTGGCTATGCACCTCATTCCGACGGGGATCATCCTCGTCGTTCTGGGAATCGCCTGGCGTTGGGAAAAGGTCGGTGGAATCTTGTTTATCTGCCTCGGAGTGTTATCTGTTATGCTGTTCTGGGATCCAAGCCGGCTTCCGGCTTACCTCCTGATCTCTGGACCATTGTTTTTAGTGGGTGTTCTTTTCCTGCTTAATGGGTTCTACCGGGATGAGATCCGTACGAAAACCAGCTCATAGAAGGTTAGTTGATCCAGTTACCAGCCAGAATCAAATAGATCACTTTTGATATCCTGCACCATTAAAACGCTCACAAACACCCATATCCAACCTAACAAGGAGCAGACCCCATTGAATACGGAAAAACAAAAGATGCTGGCTGGAGAACTATATAACGCCCTTGATCCCCAGCTGGTCAGGGAGAGACGCCGCACCAGGGAATTGCTCCGGTCATTGAATGACACATTTGCTGGCGATGAGGGTCTCAGAGGTGAGCTGATTAGCGATCTATTCGCATCTGTTGGCAAGGATGTATGGATCGAACCACCTTTTTACTGTGATTATGGTTCGAATATCACCTTGGGAGACAATGTCTATTTTAATTTCAACTGTGTGATTTTAGACCCTGCGGGGGTGGAGATCGGCAGCAATGTCCTATTCGGTCCGAGTGTTCAAATCTACACAGCTACCCATCCTGTTTCACATCTCGAACGACGAACAGGGCTCGAGAACGCTTTAGCGATTAAGATCGGCTCCGACGTTTGGATTGGCGGAGGTGCGGTGATCAATCCCGGTGTGAAGATAGGAGCCAGGAGTGTGATCGGTGCGGGGAGTGTGGTGACGAAGGATATTCCAGCCGATGTCTTTGCAGCCGGCAATCCCTGCCGGGTGATCCGATCGCTTGATTAAATTCCTCGCCGGGAAACTAAAAACAATTGAAGACAGACGAATCCATAATATTGGCTAACCAACCGCACTCAAAAACAACCTACCGGGGAATGATTTTTGATTTCAATGGTGTCTTGTGGTTGGATAATCACCTGCAAGAACAGGCCTGGCGCCTATTTGCTTGGCAAATCTTTGGGATTTCGCTGACGAGTGAGGTGATGGCAATTCAGGTACATGGTCGCAATAACAAGCATACCTTGGAATACCTTGCTGGGGCTGCGCTTGATGATATACAGGTGGAACAGCTCAGCAGCCAAAAGGAGGCGCGCTATCGATCGCTCTGTCTGGCGCAGGGCGTTGACTTCAAGCTATCCCCTGGGGCGATAGAACTGCTGGATGCGATAACCGCCAGAAATATTCCACGCACGATTGCCACCGCTTCTGGAAAGGGTAATCTCTTATTCTTCAGCGAGCATCTGCAGCTTGGGCGCTGGTTTGATTCTCAATTAATTACTTTCGATGATGGTGTCAGGCCAGGTAAGCCAGCTCCGGATATCTATCTTCAAGCGGCCCATTCACTGGG
>JALHTN010000453.1 GCA_022865865.1 Anaerolineales bacterium | reverse complement strand
TGGCTTTCCCAAGTGAATAGCAAAAGCAGTGTTTTTCCTGGAAGATTGGGAATACAACAGCGGGTTCTACCGACTTACCGGGTGGATTTTTTCGATCTACTGGCCCAGGCATGTGAAGATGGGCTTTGTATATTTGCGGGAGATGTGCAGCCTCAAGAATCAATTCCAACAACGAGTAACCTAAAAGTAGCAGAATTTGTGGAATCCAGAAACTACCATTTTCGAGATGTCCAATCTTCCTACTATTTCCTCTGGCAAGGGGGATTAATTAATTGGCTGGAGAATTGGAAACCAGATGTTTTAGTCGTGGAAGCAAATCCCAGATATTTGAGCACGAACAAGGGAATCCAATGGATGCATGCTCGAGGTAAACCAGTGATTGGATGGGGATTGGGGGCACCGCTGATTGACAGCCCAAAATCACCAGGAGGGAGGATCAATAAAGATTTCCGGAGCTACTTGAGGGGAAGAATGCTGAAAAGGTTAGATGGCTTGATTGCGTATAGCCACAAAGGGGCAAGGGAATATAAAGAGATTTCATTCCCACATCAACCGGTATATGTGGCATCAAACGCTGTTGCGAAGCACCCGAAAGGATCCCCTTTAGAGCGATCTACTCATTTTAATGGTCGTCCGGTCGTCCTTTTTGTTGGTCGAATTCAAACCCGGAAGAGAATAGATATTCTTCTACGTGCATGCTCTGCTCTCCCAGAAATTTTGCAGCCTATGCTTTGGATTGTTGGGGATGGACCAATGAAGGAAAATTTGGAATTATTGGCCAGTGAGATTTATCCAAAGGCTAAATTTACAGGAAGAAAAGGTGGTGGTGAATTAGCAAATATTTTTCAAAAGGCTGATTTATTCGTCTTACCAGGTACAGGAGGATTGGCAGTACAAGAAGCCATGTCATATGCTTTACCAGTGATTGTTGCCGAGGGGGATGGCACTCAAGGTGATTTAGTCAAGCCTGAAAATGGATGGTTAATCCCCCCAAACGATGAGCAAGCTTTACGAGAGACACTCATACTGGCGCTTTCGAATCCAGCTCGATTACGACAAATGGGAAAGTGCTCATATCAAATTGTTCAAAATGAGGTCAATATTGAGCAAATGGTTGTTACTTTTCTAAATGCAATCAATGATTCTGCATTAACAGGCACTGGGTAAGCGATGCGTTTGTTATTTGTATGCGATGCGCGTTCACCCATAGCAATGAACTGGATCTCTTATTTTGTTGAACAGGGGGATGAAGTCCATATCGCGTCAACCTTTGATTTTAAACCTGATATGCCATTTGCTAGTGTAAATATGGTTCCGATTGCATTCAGCCAGTTGAAGAAGTGCCATTCTCAAAAAGAGGCAAGAAATCACAGAGAAGGATTGCTGTGGAATTCTTCGTTGGTTAATTTCAGGACTGCTTTTCGGCGAATCCTTGCACCGCTTACCCTTAATTCTGCAGCTAATAAATTAACCGACCTGATTTCCGAGATCCAGCCCGAGCTTATTCATGCCATGCGTATCCCTTTTGAAGGTATTTTGACCGCAAGCGCTTTACGCCAAGAAATGAATTCACCATTGATTGTTTCAGTTTGGGGGAACGATTTTACTTTGCATGCGGATGCAACTGCTTGGATGAGCAGATCGACAAAGCAGGTGTTATCCAGAACTGATGGTTTGCATCTGGATTGCCAGCGTGATCGGATATTGGCATCCAGCTGGGGATATGCAAGTGAGCGTCCAACCATTGTAATTCCTGGTAATGGTGGTATCCATACTGATGTGTTCTATCCACCCAAGGATGAGACGAAATCTAGAAAACTGATGGTGATCAATCCACGTGGAATCCGCGCATATATTCGCAATGACACCTTCTTCGCAGCGATTCCACAGATATTGACCCAAATGCCAGACACAAAATTTATCTGTCCTGGAATGGCGGGAGAAACAGAAGCTGAGAAATGGATTGAAAAATATAACCTTTCCTTATCTGTTGAACTGCTTCCTTATGTGCCCAGAGAAGAAATGGCGGATCTATTCCGGGGTGCAGCGGTTGCGGTTTCTCCAAGTACCCACGATGGTACTCCAAACACTCTCCTCGAAGCAATGGCTTGTGGATGCTATCCAGTCGCTGGAGATTTGGATTCCATTCGGGAATGGATCAATCCTGGGATCAATGGAACTTTGATTGATCCAAACGATCCAAATGACCTCGCAAATGCGGTGATCCGCGCTTTATCGCAAGAAGACCTACGCAAACAAGCAGCGCTTTTAAATACTGCAGTAATCAAAGAAAGGGCAGAATACCATTCTTCAATGAATCAGGCTCGTATTTTTTATCGATCCTTGCACAGATAAATACAAAGGAGTTATCTCAAAAGAAAGGATGGACAGTTACGCAGGCCTATAGAACATCAATGACAAAAAAACTGGCGGTTAGCTGGCCGCCAGTTTTGCTTTACCATGAGCTATACAAGTGAGATAGACTACATATCTCTATCGGATTAGATATTGATGGAATGCCCTTCGGCTCCATGGGCAGCTTCCATAAGGACTTCGCTTAAAGTAGGGTGGGCATGGACATTTTGAGCGATCTCGGCAGTTGTAATCTCCATCATCTGGGCGAGGGTTAATTCTGGAAGCAGTTCGGTTACTTCAGGCCCAATCATGTGTGCACCCAAGATCTCCCCGTACTTCGCATCGGTGATGATCTTTACCCATCCAGTGGACTCCCCCAATCCCAGCGCCTTGCCGTTGGCCTGAAATGGATATCTGCCGACTTTTACATCGTACCCTCGTTCTTCGGCAGTAGCCTCAGAAATCCCAAAAGAAGCTACTTGAGGTTGAGAAAAAGTTACTTTGGGAAGCATTTCATAATCCAAAGTGATGGTTTCTTGTCCAGCAATGTTCTCTGCACAGATTATCCCCTGGGCAGAACCAACATGAGCAAGCATTAGCTTTCCGGTCACATCTCCAATCGCCCAGATACCAGGGATGTTGGTGGCCATTCGCTCGTCAATTTCAACCATTCCTTTCTCTGATAAACTCACACCGATCTCTTCTAATCCGAGAAACTGACTGTTGGGTTTTACACCGATCGCGATTAATGCTTGTTCAGCTTGTAATGGTTTTACTTCACCATCAGTTTCTACTTTGACCTCAACACCCTCATCTTTGGCTTCCAAGGAAGCAACTTTATGATTGGTCAGGACATTGATGCCTTGTTTCTTGAAAGCTTTGGCCAGTTCGAGGCTTACTTCTTCCTCTTCCAAAGGCACAATATTGGGCAGCATCTCGACAATGGTGACATCAACACCATATGAATTCCAAATTGTCGCGAATTCAACTCCGATAGCGCCAGAACCAATCACGATCGCAGATTTTGGAAGATGCTCCTGAAGAATTGCTTCATTGTAGGTAAGAATTTGTTTTCCATCAACTTCCCAACTTGGAGGAACCATAGCACTAGCTCCAGTAGCGATGACAATGTTCTTTGCTTGGAGCACTTGTGAATTACCATCAGTATCAGTCACCTCAACTGTATCTTGAGAAGTAAACTTGGCTGACCCCATATGAACATCAATTTTATTTTTCTTCATCAAGAATCCAACGCCTTTCGTTAAGCGTCCGGACACTTTGCGGCTTCGTTTAACAGCCACGCTGTAATCTATTTTCAGATTTTCGAAGGAAAATCCAAATTCTTTCCCACGTTCTCTCAGAGTATGGATAACCTCAGCGTTCTTCAGCAATGCTTTCGATGGGATGCAGCCAATGTTAAGACACACTCCTCCCAACCATTGTTTATCAATTATGGCAGTTTTTAATCCAAGTTGAGCTGCACGAATGGCACATACATAACCAGCTGGACCGGCACCGATAACGATGACATCATAGTTTGCCATGCATTTCTCCTGTTTTGATAGTTATTGACTATTCCCTTCCTGGTTTTCAGTGGGATATCTGCTTATTTCCAATTTTGCAAAGATTCTACCACTTTGAGCAAAAAGTGATCAGCTACCGCGCCATCCAGTATGCGATGATCGAAAGTTAAAGTGAGGTAAATCATTGGGCGGATGGCGATTGCATCATCAATAACAGTCACTCGTTTCTGGATGACACCAACACCCAGAATCGCGGCTTGAGGCTGGTTGATGATAGGTGTTGCGAAAAGTGAGCCACTCGTACCGTGGTTTGTCATAGTGAAAGTGCCTCCCTGAACTTCATCGGGTTCTAACGAGCGATTCCGAGCGCGCACAGCGAGGTCATTTATCGTTCTTGCCAATCCCAATAAAGAGAGCTGGTCAGCATTTTTGATAACGGGAACGATTAAACCTTGCTCTCCAAGCGAAGTTGCCATACCGAAATTGATATTCTTGTGAATTTGAATGCCATCTTCAAACCAGGATGAATTGACAATGGGAAAACTCTTTAATCCGGCAATCGCTGCGGCTATAAAATATGCTGTGAAAGTAAGATTTACTCCGTCCAGGGAGAAAGATTCCTTATTCTCCTGGCGGTGAGCCACTACATTATTTAGATCAGCTTCCATCGCGGTGGATACATGGGGAGATATTTGTTTACTTTTAACCATGTGATCCGCAATTGATCGCCGGACAATCGTATGGGGTAGAATTTCCCTGGGAATGATTTCGGATGGAGATCGCACTGATCCTATCTTGGGAGTAGAGGGGGTAATTTCTGAGCCAAGTATTTTTTTCGACTTTTCAAGATAATTTAATACATCTTTTTTGGTGATCCTACCTCCCTGACCTGTGCCAGGTACTTTGGTCAGATCAATGCTTTCTTGCTGTGAGATTTTTGCTACTACCGGCGAGATGAAACCCAGGTCCTGATTTCGACCCGGTCGAAGTGCATCAGTTGAAGGTTCATCTTTATCATTTCGACCAGTAGTTAGTTGAGTTTCCTCCAGGGGCGTGATCTCCGGTGATGAATCGCTATCGTCCGGGATAGTCTCACCCTCATCTCCAATCCAGGCCAGCGTGGTTCCCGCGGTTACTATTGTTCCTTCTTCGACTAGAATTGCCAGCAGGGTTCCGTCTCCAGGACTGGGTATTTCAGAATCGACCTTGTCAGTAATCACTTCAAGCAGTGGTTCGAATTCCTTTATCTCCTCGCCAATGGCTTTCAACCACTTACTAACCGTGCCTTCGATAACCGACTCGCCTAGCTGCGGCATAATCACTTGGATGGGCATATCTTCACCGACCTTCTAATGCAAAATTATTTAGAAATAACTTGGATATTCCCTGGGATCACTTTCACTCATCATTTGATAGATTGCTTCAAACACTTGATCAACATTTGGCTTCGACCAGTAATCTCCATCAGACCCATATGCAGGTCGATGTGGTTTTCCTGGAAGGGTACGTGGTGGTGAATCGAGCCAGTGGTATCCACCCTGCCTTTCGATAACATCCTGCATCATATATGCAGTGGTACCACCAGGAACATCTTCATCAACGAAAATTATACGACCAGTCTTTTTCAATGAACCCAAAATTTTCTGTTGAACGTCGAAGGGCAATAAGGTTTGGACATCAATTATCTCGCATTCAATACCTATCTGGCTTAAACGCTCTGCTGCATCGAGAGCTATCCGGCAGGTAGCACCATAAGTGACGACACTTACATCCTGCCCGGGGCGTAGCACTTCGGGTACTCCCAGTGGGATAGTAAATTCATCCACATTATCTGGCAGCTGCTCTTTTAGACGATATCCGTTTAATACCTCAATAATGAGCCCCGGATCATCGGAATGCAACAACGTATTATAGAAACCTGCTGCGCGGGTCATATCTCTAGGTACAATGACATGCATGCCGCGCACAAGATTAATAATGCCTGACATCGGAGAACCTGAATGCCAGATGCCTTCCAAACGATGACCGCGAGTGCGAATGATGATTGGTGCTTTGGTACCGCCCTTCGTCCTCCATTGTAATGTCGCCAAATCATCTGACATGATCTGCAGACCATATAATAAATAATCAAGATATTGAATCTCCGCAATGGGTCGCAGACCGCGCATAGCCATCCCTATTGCCTGTCCGATAATAGTGACCTCACGTATGCCAGTGTCGGAAACCCTCAACTCCCCAAATTTATCTTGCAGACCGCGGAAACCTTGATTGACATCTCCTAGTCTGCCAACATCCTCTCCAAATGCAATTATCCGTGGATCACGAATGAGAGCTGATTCGAATAAAGCATTTAATATCTCATAACCGTATACTATTGGCGAATCCGGGGAGAAAACAGGTTCGATTACCGGAACATTGAGTGCGGATTGGGCTGATTGGCTGTACAGGTGGGAGCTGTAACGCTCTTCATTCAGCTCCATTTGCGAGTTTTTCCATTCAAGCAGTTGATTTTTGGAGGGAATTTCTTCATTCCGGACTAGGGTTAAAGCTTTCAGTGCAGCGGACATTGAATCCCGACGATAGGGGGTTGGGATGGACAACAATCGCGACCGAATCTCTTCAATCTGAATAGCAGATTCAGAAACCCCTGCTATCTCCGCGAGGATTTCAGCAACCTGAGCTCTCTCACTTTTGATCGGAGAGATGTAATTTTGCCAGGCTTGTTTTCTTGACTCTTCAACTCGCTGGCTTTCTTCCTCTTCCAAGTGATCTAATTCCTCCTGAGAAGCGTACTTGTGTTCGATTATCCATTCACGGAATTTAACCAAACAGTCAAACTCGGCTTCCCAATCCAGCCTTTCTTGGCTTTTATAACGCTCGTGACTCCCAGAAGTCGAATGTCCTTGGGGTTGGGTCAATTCGTATACGTGCACTATAGCTGGAATATGTTCATCCCTGACAGATTTAGCGGCTTGTGAGTAGGTCTCGACCAGCATGGGATAATCCCAACCAGCGACAGAATAGACTGCAAATCCCTGGTCAGCATCTGGTTCTCTCTGGAAACCTTCAAGCAGTTTAGAGATATCTTGCTTGACTAATTGGTGTTCGCTTGAAACAGAAATTCCATAACAGTCATCCCAGATTGAAATCAAAGCTGGAGCTTTCAATACCCCAATGGCGTTGACCGATTCCCAAAACATTCCTTCCGCTGTGGCTGCATTACCGATTGTCCCAAAAGCGACTTCCTTCCCATTATCAGAAAACTGGGTCAAGGTTTGAAGTTGTTCAATTTCCCGGTACAATCGAGATGCATAAGCTAATCCAACCAAGCGCGGCATTTGGGAGCCCGTAGGGGAAATGTCTGGAGTGGAATTAAACTCCTTTGTTAAATCCTTCCATGTGCCATCAGAATTCAGACTGCGGGTCGCAAAATGAGCATTCATCGACCGGCCAGCAGATGCAGGGTCATCTTCTAAATCTGCATGAGCGTATAACTGGGCGAAGAATTCTGTAGTGGTTAAAGCCCCGATGGCGAACATGAAGGTTTGATCGCGATAGTATCCGGAACGAAAATCACCCTTATGGAAAACCTTCGCCATCGCAATCTGTGGAAGTTCTTTTCCATCACCAAAAATCCCGAATTTCGCTTTCCCACTCATTACTTCACGTCTACTAATCAGACTCACCTGCCGACTGCGAAAGACGGTTCTATAGTCAGCGATGATCTCCTGTGGTGTAGTAGTGATATCCATTGGGCTGAGAGTAATTTCAGTCATTGGTGCACCTTGAATTATATTTCTTATCTCTTAAATGCCGCTCGAATGCCGAGGTACAAAAAAAGAGAATGAATTGGGTGGTTCCATTCCCTTTTGTTTGGGCAAGATTATTAATTGAAACGATAAATGATAACCTTCCGGATGGAGCTGGTTTTGGTTTGTTGTAAGCGTTGTTCCTTGATGAAAATTAGCCATATAGATTTCAATATCCCAGAATCGTTTATGCCTTATGATTTTCTTGTGGCTTGAACCACAATCTCAGCGATATCGAGGATTTCCATATCGCTGTCACTTTCATTCTTGGCATCGTTGAGCATCACCATGCAAAAGGGACACCCCACAGCGAGTAAATCAGCGTTTGTTTTTTGGGCTTCCCTGAATCTTTCTGCACTGACACGTCCCATACCTTCAGCTTCCTCCTTCCACATTTGTGCGCCACCAGCCCCGCAGCAAAAAGACTTGCGACCACTACGGGATAATTCCAGGATGTTGCTCTGAGTTCGCGCCAGTACCTGGCGGGGTTCATTGAAGATATCATTTTGTCGACCAAGATAGCAGGGATCATGAAAAACAAGGGTTTGGTTTTCTGCGGGTTCTAAATTTAGTCGTCCTTCTTCAATTAGTTCGTTGATCAGCTGGCTATGATGGATCACATGGTAGTTTCCACCAAATGCTGGATACTCATTGCTGATGGTATGTAAACAATGTGGACAGGTTGTAACGATCCGTTTCGGAGCGACCTCATTGAGCAGCTCAACATTTGCCATTGCCATCTCGTTAAACAAGAATTCGTTTCCTGCCCGGCGAGCAGAATCGCCTGTACATTGTTCCTGCTCTCCTAAAACTGCATAATTTACACCAGCTGTATTAAGAATTTCAGCGAAAGCCCGCGCAGTTTTTTGAGCCCGAGCATCTGTTGCTGGTGCACAACCAACCCACCAGAGTAAATCTGCATCTGGATTGTGTTCGATCGTGGGTACATCCAATCCTTCTGCCCACTGCAGGCGTTCATTTTGAGATATATTCCACGGATTCATTGTGCGTTCCATGCCTCTGAAAGCCGTCTGGAGCTGTTCAGGGAAATTGTTTTCCATGAGCACTAAAGCGCGTCGGATTTCAAGGATATCGCGCATGGGTTCATTCCCTACTGGACAAATATCGACACAAGCACCGCAGGCAGTACAAGCCCAGATGGCTTCCGGTGAAATCGCAAATTCAGATAGCGGTGTTTGGCTTCTCTCACCCGCCGCCAAGCTCGGCCCCATCGCATTCAAGAAATAACGTTTATTGATCTCCAATGCAGCGGGTGACAGAACTTTCCCGGTATCATATGCCGGGCATACCTCCTGGCAACGATAGCACATGATGCAAGCATAGGCATCCAATATCAGCTTCCATTCAAGATCTTCGATATTGGAGGCACCAAATTGCTCAATACTTTCATCATCAAAATCCAATCTGTCAAGCTCACCAATGGATTTGCGTGTGGGACGAATGAGGAAATTAATTGGTGCAACAATCAGGTGCAGATGTTTGGAATAAAGAAAATATGGGATGAATAATAATATTGTGCCGAGGGCCAGCCAAAAAGTGATATGAAATCCAACTATCAATGCGGATTCCTGCGTACCAATCCAAATATTGGAAACAGCATTCGCAAATGGTTGCCAAGGATCGGCATGAGTTGCGCCGATTTTTATTGATTGACCCACAAAGCGTGCCCCAACATGAATAAATATAAAACCTGCGACAATCGCAGAATCCCGTGATATACCTCGTCTCGCTTTTTCTGAGAGTAAGATATCTTGACGAGTGGAAAGGGTAGAAGGTCTAAGAATAAAGCGGCGAATGACTAATGCGGTCATGCCAATCAGGGCTGCCACACTGAGTAAATCAGCGGTTAACCTGAACCAATTACCAAGAGTACCGGCTCCAAACAAATCGAAGCCGAGGAACAGGCCTTCCAATATGTCTCCGAGATTAACAAGAAGATAGAGAATAAATGCCCAACCAATGAAGGCGTGGAACAGGCTTGGCAAAAATCTGAATCGAAAGACGGGTTGAAATGTAATAGTCTTCGCGATCACTTCGAGTAAACGATTTGGTACTACACTCCAGTCGACTCTTCCGCGCCCACGATTAACAACTCGAACGATGCGTAAACTGACCCGGAAAGCTGTATAAGCTGACAACAGGATTGCCGCGATGAAGATTATTTTTTCGACTGTTGAAAGCACTGAATCCTCTTGGAGATATCAGGTTTGGAGGGAGTTTTGGTAGAAGCTCAAAAACTTGGAAACTGCCAAAAAGTGTACCATAGCCATCTTATAGGTGCAAATTCTTGCGGTATTCTTTTTTTTGGCGATAATAAATAACCTTATTCAACTCGCCAGCCTCTGTCCGTAGGGGTATATTTCCCGGTAAATGTTGCTAAGATAATGATCCATGCCCAACCTTTGCAAACAAAAAAATGGACATAAGTGTTTGGGGGAGATTGATTCGCTTGAGGTTAAGCTCCTCCATCTCCATAAAATTCCGGATCAACTGGTGTTTCACCAGACGGATCCCATACATAAACCCAATCTCCCTCATTGGCCCAATCATAGAGCCAGCGGGCGTCGCCAACAGACATATTCACACATCCGTGGGAGCGAGGGGTACCAAAACCATTATGCCAATAAGCACCATGAAGAGCCCTGGCTTTATCATAATACATAGTCCAAGGAACATCCTCTAAGTAGTATGCATCGGAACGATCCACTTCAAATGCGCCTCTCATGGGGGTGGAATCATATTTTTGATAGATTTGGAACAAACCGGGTCTTGTCCAAAATGGTTCGATCCCGCTGGCAATCAGGGTGGCAAACACTAATTTACCTTGATCATAAATTGATATGGTTTGATCTTTCAGATTAACATCAATCCATCGTCCATTGTCGACCCCTTCTGGAGGTGTGTAACTCGGAATCACGCGACCAATAATTCTCTGCCAGTCCATTTTTTCAGGTATCCATTCATCAGGACCGATCATGTACCATTCAATTCCATCTACCACCTCGGTGGAATAAATTTGAACCTCCTGGTAGCGGTAAACTTCCCGTCCTGTATAGTCCTCGGTATTGAATCCCGGTGATCGTTTTGTTTGAGCAGGGAAGGATATCCAGCCAAACGAATGTTCAGGGGTATATGTGAAAGTTCTTCCCTGGAATAAAGAGGGTGTTCCGATGCGGGAGATATCATTGGCTGTCATCCAACCCCCATGGTCGACCATATAATACCGTTTCCCATCAACGACGGCTTCGTCGATGTATGAAATAAAACTGTATGGTGAATCAATTCTCCTAATCACTTCACCATTATTGACCGCGTCGTCCAAACTGGCATATACTTTGGCATTTTCGCGTGTGACTTCACCATATCGAATATTGACATAAGTTAATGAGGGATCGGGTGCTGTGCCAGTATCTGAGCGCAGAGGGAATGTCACTCCAAGCTTAGTCATGCGGGAAATATATGCCGAAGGACCTAATTGCATGCAATCACCAGCGGGTGAGTGGGCAGAGCCTGGGAGACACAAAATTTCTCCAGAGACTGAGGATGACTCTGACTCACGATCAACAGCAGGTACGTTTTCAATAGGGAAGATAAATACTAAGATTAGCAGGCTTACTACCAATAATGTAAATTTGACCATAAGAGGTGATTCTCCATTGAGAAACCAGTATGAAACGTAGATTCTAGTTCAAAAACTAGGTAACGTAAAGAGATCCTAGGATAGAGACAAATAAAATGATGCTGATATACCCGTTGATGTTAAAGAAGGCAACACCTAGCTTGGAAAAATCATCCGGTTGCACGAGTACGTGTTCCCACAATAACAATGCACCGACAATTATCAATCCAATCCAATAAGGCCATCCAAGACCTGTGACGATACCCAGGACTACCAGCAAGCCAATGGTGATCACGTGGGAAATTGAGGAGATCAATAATGCTGAGGGAATACCAAACTTGACTGGGATTGATTGCAGTCCTTCTTGACGATCGAACTCAATATCCTGGCTGGCATAAATTATATCGAATCCTGCAATCCAAAAGGTGACCACTCCAAGCAAAATCCACGCTGGTAAATCCTGAATGGTAAACAAGGAATTTCGGATGGCTACCCAGGCCCCAACTGGAGCCAGGCCGTCTGTAAATCCGAGAATAAAATGTGACATCCAGGTGAAGCGCTTTGTGAACGAATACCCGATTAGAAATAACAAAGCACCGGGCAGCAAAATAAATGTTAAGGGGCCTAGCTGCCACGCGGCTAAAGCTAATATGAGCCCTGCGAAAAATGTACCAATCCAGGCTGTGTTGGTGGAAATGGATCCTGTGATCAATGGGCGTTGGGCGGTCCTCGGATTGCGTGCGTCGATCCAGCGATCCGCTATGCGGTTGGAGCCCATTGCCAGTGTCCGTGCGGCAACCATGGCGACTGTGATCCAAAAAAATGGGCTCCAGCTTGGCCACCCTTCTGCCGCCAACAGCATACCTAAATAAGCAAAAGGTAAGGCGAATATGGTATGCTCGAACTTAATTAATTCCAGGAAATCACGAATAGCTTTCACAGCTCGATTATATCAGGCGAGTTTGAAAACCATTAATGTGCGATTAATTTACAAATTGCCAAGTGCAAAATCTTCGATCCAACCAATCAACGCTGAAATATAAACCCAATCCCAAAATACTCATCGCTATCACCCCGGCATACATCGCAGGATAATCGAAGAAAGTACTGCCGTTGAGATAAATATAATAGCCAAGACCCTTCTGCGTCGCAAATAATTCAGCGATATAAAGTACTGCAACAGCGGTGCCGATGGATTGGCGCAATGCTGTCAGAACTGCGGGTAGGCTGGCAGGGATGTATACATAACGAAATAAAGCTCGCCGACCTGCGCCAATGCTGCGCACACTTTGGATCAGCTCGGGACGCAAACTGGCTGCCTGGTCGCGCACCAAAACCAGGATTTGGAAAAAGAGGATTAAAAAGATGATCATAATTTTTGGTAGATCCCCAATCCCAAACATCAGGAGGATAATCGGGACCAAAACAACTTTAGGGATGGGGTAGATCAGGTAGATCACTGGCGAGATCACCGCATTTAGGCGCTTGGATTGACCCAGAATTAAACCCAGTGGTGCCGCAATGAGGATCGCTAATGCGGTACTTGCAAGTACCCGCCATAAGGATGCCAGAAAGTGGTCAATTAACCCACTTTGCAATTCCTGGATGAATACGCGACCTACTTCGAATGGTGGAGGCAGGATCGGTCGGTTGATGATCACTGCGAACATCTGCCAGAGAGCGAGTAGGGCAAGTACTGCCAGTAAAAGATGCCGGTTCTGAACCCTCATTCTTCATCCATTCGTTTGCGAAGATTCCTGCACATAAGGTTGTATTGGTCTGATTGGCGATATTCTTCAATGCCAGAGGAAGGGTTCTCAATGATCTCAGCCTCTTTATTGGGTGGCTTTTGCAGCAAAAGGATCTTGCGTCCCATGAATGCAGCTTCTTCAATTGAGTGGGTCACGAGGAGCAGGGTTAAATTTTGTTCGGAAACCAGCTCTAAGGTTAGCCGCTGTAAACCTTCCCGGGTCGGTGCATCCAGAGACGAGAAAGGTTCATCCATCAATAACAAATCAGGATTCAACACCAGAGTCCTAGCAATTGCCGTTCTTTGCCGCTGGCCACCGGATAATTGACCGGGGTATTTCTCTGACTGGTCTCTCAATCGCAAACGCTCGAGCCAATGTTCTACACTTTGTGGATCCTGAGCATCTTCTGGAGCATGTTTTCCATCAGGTCCATAAAACGTGCGTACTTTCAAACCTAATTCGGCATTTTCTTTGACGGTGGCCCAGGGCAGCAAGCCATAATCCTGTAAAATCAGCCCAGATTTTGGACGTGGGCGGTCTAATGTGCACCCATCAATTTTTACCTGTCCTGATTGAGGAAAGATCAAACCAGCTATCAGGTAAAGCAAGGTACTTTTTCCACATCCCGAAGGTCCCAGTATTACCCATGCTTCTCCACGCTCAACATCCCAATCGAAAATATCGAACACTCGCGGTCCGTCTTGGTAATTGAAGGATAGTGATTCGATCTGAATCATGATGAATATCCTTCAAACAGGGTGGATTTAAGGTAAAAATTCACCATTAACCGAGGCATCGTATGACACATTTTGAGATATGAAACCCTTATCTATCCCCCATTGCACAACATCTTCCCACTGTGCCTGGCTTGGCAAACTCCCTATTGGGAAGGTTGGTATCTGGTAGCTGCCGATCAATGGCGCTGGAACTAATTTCTGTTCGGTTAGCAGTGTATCCCATTTAGTTGGGTCCGCATTGATCTCTTGTGCGGCTTTTTCGATTGCTGTCAGGAATCCACTTATGGCGTCTGGATTGGAATCAATCACAGATTTTCGGAAGGAAATCAAGCTATTTCCATACTCTGGGTAGCTGGTGTCGTCAATAATCACCACTGCGCCACCCTGGATGGCAAGGGATGCGAGAGGGTCTGGTAAATTTGCAGCTTTTAATTCTCCTGAATCAAGGAGTGACATTCTCACTGGAATACTGGGCACGGCGAGAGTTGCTATTTCCAACGACGAGAAACCTTCTGCTTCTAAGAACCGATCGGTTGTATATTCAATCACAGACCCTTCTGAGATGCCAATCTCCACTCCTTTTAGCTGCTCAACGGAGGTTATCCCGCTGTCTTTAGCAGCGAGTATTCGGAATTGAGGAAAATCAGGTGTAGCTGTTCGTGCAAATGAGACGATTTGTATGTGGGTGGTATCCTGATTATATAAAAGAGTAGATACCAAATCGTTGATCATGCCATCAGCCTGTCCAGATGCAATAACCTGATCTCGCTCAGCCGCGGAACCAACAGGGATGAATTCCACCTCAACTGCTTGTTCTTCAAAATATCCATTTTCTTGGGCGACATACATTGGCAAAGCATCTAAGATTGGAAGGACAGCAATTTTTAATTTATCTGGTTCATTAGACTGGTTGATAGAGGAGCAAGCTGTGAACAAACCTAATAATATAAGCAATAGAAAACTTATAGACATTTGAGTGTGTCGATTTTTCATTCGAGATATCTCCGGAATTTTGACTGAGTAATTTTATTTAAACTTGAGTATTATTGTCCTAATTATAAGCCAAGATCTGTCCATATGTTGTCGATCTTATCCTTAACCTCCTGGTCCATACGGATAACTTCCGGCCAATCCCTCTGATAGCCCTCTTCGGGAAGTTTAGCGGTCGCATCGATCCCCATTTTGCCTCCAAAGGAATGTTGGTAGGAGGCATGATCCAGGTGGTCGACGGGTCCATTGGTGTGAATGACATCCTGAGACCAATCAACGTTACCAAGGGCTTGCCATGCGGCCTGGGAAAGATTTTGTACATCTACCCACTCATCAAATACCACGACAGTCTTCGCTAACGATAATAAACCAAGCCCCCAAATACCAAAAATTACCTTTCTGGCATGACCCGGAAAACGTTTCTTGATGGATACCAATACCAGGTTATGGAACACTCCTTCTGCGGGCATATTAATGTCAATTACCTCTGGAATGAAGAGGCGAATCAAAGGCAGGAATATCCTCTCCGTGGCCTTTCCCATCCATTCATCCTCCATTGGGGGAATTCCGACGATCGTGGTTGG
The DNA here is from genome assembly GCA_022865865.1 of Anaerolineales bacterium. The sequence continues at coordinate 9,040 of JALHTN010000453.1, read as the reverse complement.
ATATATGGGATCTGCTCGATGGGTGATGGCAGTGATATGAAAAACTGGAAATGGTTCAATTGGGGTGTAATATCCAGTATGATCCCCAAACGGTCCTTCCGGCAGGTGCTCATTGGGATTGAAATAGCCTTCGATGACGATTTCGGCGTTTGCGGGAACTTCAAGTGGTTGAGAAACACAATCAACAAATTCAACCGGCGACCCGCGTAAGAAGCCGGCCAGAAGATACTCATCGATGTCAGGAGGTAACGGCGCAGAAGCGCACCACATGCTGGCTGGATCACCGCCCAGTACGATCGCGGCCGGAACCCGATCTTGTTCGCTAATTCTGGCTCTACGGGCATGTTCAGCACCACCTTTATGGCGCTGCCAGTGTAAAATCAGTGTTTTGTCATCCACCACTTGGAGACGGTACATGCCGACATTGCGAATCTGTGTTTTTGGATCTCGGGTAATCACTTGAGGTAAGGTAATGAAAGGGGCTGCATCATTTGGCCAACAATGCAGGATAGGCAGGAAATCTAAAGATGGGTGCTTAGTTTCGACAAGATCTTGGACTGGACCGTTTTTTACTTTTTTTGGACCCATTCCCATGGAGCGGAAAACTCCCAACAGTTCCTGTCCCCGTCCCAGCATTTTCCGGAAACCATCAGGCAGGTGCGGATCGAGTATCGCCGTAAGGCGATCATTTAATTGCTCCAAATCCTCAACACCTAATGCCCAGGACATTCTTTGTCGATTGCCAAATGCATTGATTAATACCGGTAAATTTGACCCAGAGACATGCTCGAATAACAGAGCTTTGTTATTTTCTGCTGGTGATTTGCTGATTCTGTCTGTTATCTCAGTAATCTCTAAATGAGCTGAAACCTGGTGATCAATTCTGACCAGCTGCTGATTTGTTTCAAGTAATTTAATAAATTCACGCAAATCCTTCATTGGTTTTCTGCTCCTGTTAATATCAAAAGTGATTATAGCATGCCCCAATCTATGCAAATTTCACTAACTTTAACCATTAAAAATGCTGGGAGGATGGTTATTGGATTGAATTCAATGAGGTGTTCCTTGTTATTTAGTTAGCCTATCAATAATAATAAGTCGCTCAATTGACAGCAAATCTTCGCTGTGCTACAGTAGCCACTAATTCAAGAAGATGTCAGAAGTAACCATATTCAGGAGTGGTACAGCAATGAAATCACGTTCTCAACTTATGGTTGATCGATTGCGAGATTTGCAAGCTTCGTCGCCGGATATTGAAGCCTCCGCAGTTGTCAGTGTTGACGGTCTAAGTATAGCTTCTGCTTTGCCGCAAGAAGTTGAAGAGGACCGCGTTTCCGCTATGTCAGCTGCTATGCTTTCCCTTGGTGAAAGGATCGCAACGGAATTGGGCAGAGGAACTCTGGATCAGGTGTATATCAAAGGGGAAAAAGGGTATGTAATCCTAATGTCTGTTGGTGAAGAAGCTGTATTGACAGCTTTAGCACGAGAGCAGGCGAAGCTGGGATTAATTTTCCTGGATATGCGTCGTGCTACTGAGGCATTAGCTGAATTAATCTGAGGGCACATTCAAGATTATGGAACCTGTTGAAAAAAGTGGTTATTTTTACGCTAATAAATTTGCATTGATCATGTTAGACGCGCTCGAAGATGTGCTGGGGAAAAATGGTCTAAAGGCTATCCTGAACCTAGCACACCTACCAGAATTGATCGATAACTTTCCCCCTGATAACTTGAAAAAGGGATTCGATTTTGGCGGTGTGTCTGCGGTTAACCAGGCTTTGGAAGAAATTTACGGACCAAGAGGAGGGCGCGGACTTGCTTTGAGAGCTGGCCGAGCGACCTTTGCGGACTCACTGAGGAATTTTGGTGCATTGGCAGGGGCTGGCGACCTCGCATTCAAGGTGCTGCCCTTGAAGACCAAGATGCGGATTGGGGTGCCTTCCATGGCCAGGATTTTCTCCCAGGTGAGTGATCAACAAAGTACATCAAAGGAGCTGGATGATACTTTTGTCTACACCATCCATCGCTGTCCGGTGTGCTGGGGTCGGCATGATTTGGATAAGCCAGTCTGTTTTATTGCGGTGGGACTTTTGCAAGAAGGATTAAAATGGTTGTCTGGTGGCAAAGAGTTCAGGGTAAACGAGTCCAGGTGTGTTTCAATGGGGGATGAGGTGTGTGAATTTATTATTGAGAAGACTCCAATAAGATAATCACTGCCTTTGTGGTTATAATCTACCCATGGGAAATTCCAATCAAATATTCATTGTAGTACCAACTTACAATGAAGCCGAAAATTTGCCGGAATTAGCTGCGGCATTATTTGCATTGCCGTTGGATGGCATACATATCCTGGTGGTTGATGACAACAGCCCCGACGGTACTGGTGAAATTGCAGAAAATCTCGCTCGAGAGCATTCGGGATGCATAACTATAATACACCGGTCCGGAAAAAAAGGACTGGGCTCAGCATACATCGAGGGATTTCAAAACGCGCTTGGTCAAGGTGCAGATGTAATCGTGCAAATGGACGCGGATTTCTCTCATCCTCCAGAGAAGGTTAATGAGTTAATTCAGGGCTTGAAAAATTCGGATGTTGCGATGGGATCACGCTATATCCCCGGTGGAAAACTGGATGAACAATGGCCTTTATGGAGAAAAGGCCTATCTTCATTTGGTAATCTGTACGCTAAAACAATACTGCGACTGTCAGTGAATGATGCGACTGGTGGTTTTCGAGCATGGCGGCAGGAAACCCTCCACGGAATGCCCCTGCATAGAATCCGGTCAAATGGATATGCATTTCAAGTTGAAATGCTCTTTGTGGCTCAAAGGTTGGGTTATTCTATCTCTGAAGTACCTTTCTATTTTGCTGACCGTCAATGGGGGACTTCAAAAATGTCATTCACGATTCAACTTGAGGCTGCGGTCCGGGTTTGGCAAATGCTATACGAATACCGCGACCTTGAAACTTCAACAAATTCAAAACACAGATCTCTGATAATTTAATACGTTAGGAATTCTTGGGGGGTATAAGTTTGACGTATTCCAAGGTAATCGAATTCCACTCATCAATCGTCAGGGTTTCTGCCCTTCTACGATCGTCAATATCAACTGCATACAGTAATTCTTCTACTGCTTTCTTATCCAGTCTTAAACCTGCGGACAAGGAATTGCGCAGCGTTTTTCGTTTCTGGCTAAAGCCGGCTTTAGCCAGATAGAAAAAGGTTTCCAGATACACTTCTGGTATCAATGGAGAAGGATGCATGTCGACCCGCACGATGGCGGAATCGACTTTTGGAGGTGGGTAGAAAGCTTCAGAAGGAATCTTTGATTTAATCACCGGATACCCAAAAACCTGAACACTTAATCCTAGAAGGCTGAGTTTTCCAGATGGCGCACAGATTCGATCAGCCACCTCTTTTTGGATTGTCAGGACAATGCGTTGAGGATGCGCATCGCTGGTCATCAGGTGGCGGATTAAATTTGAAGTAATGTAATAGGGGATGTTTGCGACAACCTGGTAAGGAATTGAAGTCATCAAGTCGGCCAAATCATATCCAAGAATATCCCCGTGGATTATTTTAATGTTCGCATATGATGCGGTGACCTGGTTCAGAATTGGGATCAAAGCAGAATCAATTTCGACTGCTATTACCTCTTTCGCCCTCATTCCCAGCAGGCGGGTTAGATTGCCTACTCCAGCACCAACTTCAAGGACGGTATCCTGATCAGTGATTGCTCCAGCATCGGCAACACGGGTTAGATATAGCGGATCGATCAGAAAATTCTGCCCCAGGCGTTTGCTGGGCCGGATACCATACTGCTTAAGTAATCCCGGAATATCGAGTTGAGGGGGGTTTAGGGGAAAATCCACGCAATATTCTCCGCAGGGGGCCAAAGAAAATAGACCGTCACCCACTGGTGCCAGGAGACATAATCTTCATCTAAATAACCAAGATCGATCATACGACCTTTAATTCCGCCTCCAGTATCGGCTGCCAGCGCCTGCCCATAACCAGGGATATACATGCGGGTCCCGTAGGGGATATAGCGAGGATCGATAGCCGCAACGCCTTTTGCCAGTGGAACACCCGTAGCAGTTCCATACCCACCATTACTGGTTACATTGTAGGAGATAGCATACAGGTCCACTGCTCGCCAATAAGTGATCTGCCCGCCAGGTGTATCCAGGGTATGTGGAACGATTTGAGTTCCGTAACCAATAATTTCAGATTGAGGTTCTTGAGATATATATTCATCTTCAATCTGGCGAGAAACCTCCTGATCATCTTCAATGCGCACCCGGATACGTTTGGTTACCAAACCAAAAACCCCGGATTGGACGATGTTCTGATGATCGATCTCCAGATCAGCAACTGGTTGAGTCTCTGTTTCGTAAGGAATGGGTTCAGATTCCAAATACAATTCCTCCCGAACGCGGATCACTTGAATTTCACCATTCTGAGGAATGGGGGAATTTGCCCCAGGACGACTGTAGTCCAATCCCTGTAAAGCAATGCCCGATTCACTTAAAGCCTGGTCGACTCTACTTGCAGTGGTGTTTGAATTAATAATCCCACCTGAAAATTGGATGGTTATAGTTTTGGATTTCTCCAACTCAGCTTCAACCCGTTCATCGATTGGTGTGTCAATAGATGGGGTGATATAGTCCCCAACACCCAGCGTAATTCCGTTCAGCCACAAGGCCTGTCCGAGAGTTGGTGCAGTTGTATGAAAGGTTTCAGATAGATCTCCTTGGGTCAGCTCGACCGGAATGGACCTTTGAATCTGAAGACTGTGATTTGTACCCGGGGTAAGGATGGTGTCATCTGAGACCAGTTTTCCATCCAGATAGAGCAGGTCATCTGGATTAAGCTGCATATCCAAGCCAGATAATATTTCCTCAGGTGAATTTTGACGTGTATAAACGGAATTCGTAACTCCATCGGATAGGATGGTGATCCAGGATGCCTGCTCAATGGTAATCACTTTTTCACCAGTAAGGAAGGCGGATATGGGGGGTTCGATGGCATCTTCTTCAGTTAATGATATCCCTTGTTCCTGAAGGAATCCCGAAATAGTCCAGGATGTGGTTTGGATTTCATTTGGTTGACCGTTGATTATAAGTGTCACGGTTTTGTGGATCCCCTGTGTGATAAAAAATATTGCTCCACCGGTCAGCGCCAGGATGATGATTAAAATATACGCCCGTTTCATAGCCCCCAAATTCTAACAGAATTGTAGACCGATTCCGGTCTTCAACAGGGTATCATGGTGTCGACCGGTCTCTACTCGTGATTTCGCATAGAGGCCAGGATTATGCTTATTTTAGCGGTATCATAGGCGAGGCTCCTGATGCTCAATTATGTAACAAAACATAGAAACCAGCGTTCATAAGGGTGGAGGAAATGCCTGATTGGCAGAACTCCGAAGACAGTGAATTAATCAGAATTGCTCAGGAAGGTGATTCAGCAGCCTTTGGCGAGCTCTATCAGCGCTACGCTCAGATAATCTTTAGATTTATCTATGCGAACCTGAATGATCGCCTCGATGCAGAAGATTTGACCGAAGAAGTATTTTTCCGAGCCTGGCGTTCACTGCCGAAATACCGGCAAAAAGGAGTACCATTCCTGGCCTATCTCTTTAAAATCGCTCGCAATGTTCTAATCGACTTTTATCGGCGAGCGGGACGGTCCGGGGGGATCATGTCTATAGAAGAAAAACAAATTACCGATTTCAATCCTGATCCTGGCGAAACAGCTATACTTAATATCGAACACCAGGAAGTCCGGCAAACACTTACTCAACTGCGGGAAGATTACCGGACAGTGATAGTGCTTAGGTTCCTCAGTGGGTTGTCCCCTGAGGAGACCGGGCAGGTGATGGGGCGGACGCCTGGCGCAGTACGGATTCTGCAGCATCGCGCCTTATCTGCCCTGCGGAGTCTTTTAGAAATCTAGCTGTCTGAATTATGCTCAGCGGCGAGTTGCTATGATAAAGAACAAAGCTCGAAACCAAGATGATTTAAGTCGCATCCTCGATTCCTGCCTGGAATTAATTACCAATGGTTCTGCGACGGTTGAAACGGTTCTTGATCAATATCCAGAATATAGTGGGCAATTAAAGCCTCCCCTGGAAGCCGCTCTGTGGCTGCAATCCCGCAAAGAAGTGTTTAATCCCAGGCCTGGATTTGTACAGCTCTCTCAGCGCAGATTGGTCAACCGCTTCAAAGGACAGGGGGCAGAAGCTGATGCTGCTGAAACGTTCAGCCGGATTCCAGCCTTCTTCCAGGAAAGACGCATCGCGGTGCAATATTCAGCTTTATTAACGCTGACCGCGGTTTTGCTGTTTGTGGGGTATCGCAGCACCTCATTCTTGGTTCAGAGGAGCATCCCTGGTGATCCACTCTATGAAGCGAAGATTACGCAAGAAGAATTAAGCGTCTCACTTGCTTCAAACCAGGAAGACGAAACACGCTTGAGAATCCGGTTTGCCCAACGTCGAGTGATCGAAATGCAGGAGCTGGTCTTAATTGGCCGAACCGAATTGATCGATGAAACATTGACAAATTTCGAGTATCAACTATCTCAAGCCGCGTCTGGGATTTTGATGGTAGCCAAAACCGATCAGGTGATGGCGGCACAATTATCAACCTTATTCGAGCAGACTCTGAGGGTCCCGGTCAACAATTTAGTGGGTATCATTGATTCCCACCCTGAGCTCGCATCTGGATTTTTTCTAGATAAATTCCTAACCCTGGCATCAGAACCGTTTGAAGAGCGACCCTTCGAGTTTGTGCTGGTTGCAGCTACAGCGACTCCCACAAACACTGCGACTTATACTTCCACACCCACTATGATTGTCACTGCGACCTTCACTTCAACCTCCACCACTTTCCTGGAACCGACAGCGACTGAAGCAGCAAGTGAATCACTACCCGCGACAGCTGTTCCAACACCCACAAACACCTCGGTCCCCAGAATTGAACCCACGGCAACTGCAACGTTTAAACCTACCAGCGCACCACCGCCAACTAATCCACCACCACCGGCAACGCAAGCGCCTAATCCTACAGATGATGGTGGTGCTGAACCAACACCCGATAGGACTAAGAAACCTAAGCCTACCCTGCACCCAACCTTTTGGCCCACAAAGGAAAATTAACTAGCAATTCAAGGTGTAGATTTATAAATTTAGGAATCGCAAACCTGCGATTCCTTTTTTTTATCATCTCGAATGCGGACCGCTACCGGTGAAACCAATCCCTGGTGAGCGATTAATCAGTTGATTCCAGTCAGCAGGTAAATTGATTAGTTGGTACATGAATATTCATTGGGAGGGGGAATCTCGTAAACAATATAAATTGCATAAATAATAAAGATTGCAAAGTTGTAAGGTAACAATTTGGTTATGAAAGCGTTGTCCTTTATGTATACAATTACATCTGAGACAGCCCAGTAGTTCTCTGTGTGTCTATTGGAAGGAGACTATGGAGATAATGATATTTAAGAAATTCAAACGAAAAACCAAAGGGCAGGGTATTGTGGAGTTCGCTCTGGTCCTACCGCTGTTTCTGATCCTGGTTTTTGGGATCATTGAAGCAGGCCGCTTGTTGTTTCTGTACAGCATGGTTTTGTCTTCAAGCCGTGAAGCTGCCCGATATGGATCTGCAGCGGGAGAGGTCTCTGGGAGTCTTCGATATTATGCAGATTGTGATGGCATCCAGGATGCGGCCATGCGTATCGGAAGATTCGCGGGTATCTCTGCAACAGATATCTCTATATCGTACGACCATGGACCAGCGAGCAGTTCGCCTTTCGCGATCTGTCCTATCCCTGCTGACCAGCAAGTCAGCCTGGCTGACCGGGTAGTGGTTCAGGTTGTATCGACCTGGCAGCCTATGCTGCCCTTGGTCAATTTCCGACCAATGCCAATCTCTACGATAACGCGCCGGACGATCATTAAAGATGTCGTCATTGAAGGCACACCTCCTTCTCCCATCACTCCTACAATAGCTTTTGTCGAGAGCGGTCAGACTCTGGATGAAAGCGCAGGGGAGATCAGGGTTCTCTTACAGCTAACGGCAGCCACCGATAAAACGGTTTCGGTACCATTTTCATTGGATGGGACTGCACTCCCCGGGGATGACTATACGGTGAGTTCGAGCCCAGTAGTGATCCTGCCGGGATATACAACGGCAGAAATCGTTGTCAATATCATTGATGATGATGTTGATGAGGACACTGAGACAGCCGTGTTAATCATGGGCTCACCATCTAATGCTGTCAAGGGAACTCCATTCACGCATATTATTAACATCGAAGATAATGACGACCCGCCGGAGGTATCGTTTCTAATACCCGATCAAAGTTTTCCAGAGGATGTGGACAATCTGGCACTGTTAAGGCTCAGTCATCCCTCGAGTAAGGATATCACTGTGATTTTTGATACTGGAGGCGATGCGCAGCGGGGTGTAGATTACACAATCCTCTCCAGCCCGATCACCATTCCAGCACTGGATACAACATTTCCAATCGTTGTGGATGTGATCGATGATCTGATCGATGAGGAGGATGAATCATTCAGCATCACTTTAATTGACGCGGTATATGCGGAGATTGGCACTCCAGCGGTACATATTTATACGATCGAGGATAACGATGATCCCCCGGATGTCTTCTTTACCTGGGAAGAACAGAGCGGTGATGAAACCGTTGGAACCATGACGGTGGAGGTGCAGCTGACTATCGAGTCGAGTAAAGACATAACAGTTCCATTTAACCTTGGCGGTTCAGCCACCAGAGATGTCGATTACACAATTGATACAACCCCGATCTTTATTCCCGCAGGTGATCTTACCGCTTCGACTCTGATCACGGTGATCCTCGACTCGGATGTAGAGGGTGATGAAACCATTACCTTGATGATTCAAAACCCAAGCAATGCAAATCGTGGCACACCACCTTTCAAACATACCGCGACCATTACCTCGGACGCAATGGAGCCCGGTGTTTACTTTGCATCTGCCAGCCAGAGCAGC
>JALHTN010000452.1 GCA_022865865.1 Anaerolineales bacterium | reverse complement strand
TCTGATGACCCTTAAACCTGGATTGGATGTGCTTCCTAATGGAATCAAAGCAAAATCGGCTGAAGTTGAGCTAGAGAATAGTATTAGAGTAAAATTACCACTAGTAAACCTTGAGGTTTTAGAGTAAAAATGGGTTGATGGATATCCATCTGTTAAAGTAAGAAATTGGAGGAGAATGGGCTATGGCATTTGAAGATATGGATCTTGATGATAACGAATTTGATTTAGACACGGACGATTCATCTGGCCCTGAGGATTCGGGTAACCGCACTTTTTATATCGTGGCAGGAGTGATTGGCGGCGTTATGCTGCTGTCCTTGATTTGCCTGGCGCTGTATGCACTGGTATATGCCCCACAACGGCGCAATCAGCAAGCAACCCAAGCTGCAGCGATCAATGCGCAGAATACTCAGGTTGCACAAGCTGCAGTTGAAACGGGTCTGGCAGCAAAATTCACTGCCACGCCTACACGAACCCCAATCCCACCGACAGCTACTGCCAGTGCTTCACCGACGCTGGTGATCGCTGCGCCTACACAAGGACAGGTTACACCCACCATCGATCGAACTGCAACGGTCTCAGCGCTATTAACCGAAGCAGCCTCGGGAAGATTGACCCCAACGCCAACCGCATCCAGTCTTCCTGATACTGGGTTTGCAGAAGATGTCGGGATTCCTGCTATGGTAGGCCTGGCATTATTATTTGTTGTCATTATTTTCCTGGCCAGACGGTTGCGAACAGCCAGTTGATGTAAATAAAATGGAGGATGCCTGATTTTAGGCATCCTCCATTCTTTATTTTTGGGACTGGGATTGCCGGGAAATATGGATTATCAGGTCGTACCTGCTGCAACCTGCTCACCGAAATTCAACAGGTTTTGAACCACCTCCGGACTACGACCTTCTGCATAAACCCGCAGAACAGGTTCAGTCCCCGAAGGTCGAATTAACAACCAAGAGTCGTCCTCCAAGATATACTTAACACCATCAACTGATTGAACCTCAATCACCTTTAAACCACCGATTTCCGGTGGTTTATTTTCAGTTAGCTGCTGGGTCATTTGTTCTTTGGATATTGGTTGGCTCAATCTAAGATCGGTACGCTGATAATGAACCGGTCCATATTTTGTGACCAGGTCTGCCACTAATTCAGATAGGGAGACTCCCAGCTTAGATACCATCTCAATCAGCAAGAGGGCCATTAAGGCCCCATCGCCTTCTGGAATGTGCCCCCGAAACGATATGCCACCTGATTCCTCTCCACCAATCAAAATATCTTCCTTAAGCATATAATCTGCGATGTAGTTGAATCCTACCGGTGTTTCGTAAACAGGTAAATCATGATCCTTTGCCAGGCGATCAATCATGCGGGTCGTGGAAACTGTGCGCACCGCTGGCCCTCGCCAACCTCTCTCTTCGATCAAATACCTCATCGCTAAGGTCATAATCTTGTGAGGGTCGATGAAGTTGCCACGTTCATCCATTGCTCCGATCCGGTCGCCATCCCCATCTGTGGCTAAGCCGATATCTCCCATGCCTGTACCAATCGCACCTGCCAGAGGCCCCAAGTAGCGAGCAATTGGCTCTGGGTGAACTCCGCCGAAGCCGGGGTTCATATCCCCGCGAATCTCACGGACTTCGCACCCTGTTCCTTTAAGAACACCTTTGATGATGCCTCTACCTGACCCGAACATGGAGTCAACCACGATGCGTTGTGGATTATCAGCAATAGCGTCGAAATCGATCAGCTTTCGCAGATGATCGTAATAACGTGGTAGGGGATTGAAGCGCTGAAGCAGACCTATGCTTCGAGCTTGCTGGTAATCCATCATGTTCGGTCCGCGACCACGTTCCTCATTGTCGTTGAGGTAAACTTCAACCCGCCGACATTGTTCCCGTAATGCAGAACCACCATAGGAGGCCTTTAATTTAACTCCATTGTAGCGGGGTGCATTATGTGAAGCTGTGATCACGATACCCGCAATAGCACCCATATCCCTAACAGTGAAAGATACTGCGGGTGTGGGCGCGTCACCTTGCGTAAGGTATACGGTATAACCATTTCCAGCCAGCACCCGTCCTACCTCAGCTGCATAACGGTCAGAGAGGAAGCGGGTATCGAAACCTACAACCATTTTTTTAGTATCGATAGATTTTTCTGCAGGAGCACCGACATTCCAGGCGTCTGACTTAACAGCATCCGCGATGGCCTGGGCAACTAAACGCAAATTGTGGAATGTGAATGTATCTGAAATTACAGCCCGCCAACCATCTGTACCAAAGTGAATGGGCATTGTTGTATACCTCTTGTAT
>JALHTN010000451.1 GCA_022865865.1 Anaerolineales bacterium | reverse complement strand
TTTAATAAGAATGTTCGAGCAGATTTCCTCCCTGATCCTTATCCTGAGTATGGCCAATGTGTTCATAAGATGGCGATTCATCCTCAGAATCCGCAGGTGCTATTTCAACAGAATCATTGCGGAGTTTATCGAAGCGATGATCAAGGGGAGAATTGGATTGATATTGGTGAAGGTAAACTCCCCAGCCGCTTTGGATTTCCAATCGCAATCCATCCCCACGAGCCTGAGACGATATATATTGTCCTGGAAGAGAGTGATGAATATCGTTTAAGCGTCGATGGGAGTTTTGCAGTTTGGAGGAGTCGCGATTGTGGGAACTCTTGGCAGCGGTTAAGCAAGGGTTTACCTGATCGCGCTCATCTGGTTGTACTGCGGGAAGCGGTGGCAACAGATCAACTCAAGAGCGCGGGGATATATCTTGGTACCAGCACGGGGCAGATCTTTGCGAGTCGCGATGCTGGTGACAATTGGGAGCGCATTGCTGATTACCTCCCCAGGATATTATCAATTGAAACGGCAACCATTCTATAGATAGGTCATCAATCGCTTCGGTTTCGAGGCGGCCATGGAGTATTAGATGCAACAGGAAGCATTCTTCCACAAATTAAAGAAGATTTATCCGCAAGATCGATTACTCACGAACAAAGGGCAGCTGGTTACCTATGAATCAGATTCATCAACCTCTTATCAAGTCCTCCCTCTGGCTGTAGTCCTACCTGAAACCCAAGATGAAGTTATTGAAACCGTCCGGACGTGCTACAAATTCGGAATACCATTCGTCGCGCGCGGAAGTGGAACCAGTTTATCAGGGGGTTCGCTGCCGGTTGCTGATGGTATCGTCATCGCCCTCAACCGGCTCAATAGAATCATACACTTGGATGCGGAACACCGCACCGCAGTCGTGGAATCCGGGGTCGTGAATATCGATGTAAGTCTTGCGGCAGCCCCGTACGGGCTTTATTTTGCCCCGGATCCTTCCAGCCAACTGATTTGTACGATTGGCGGCAATCTGGCGTTTAATTCCGGGGGTGCACATTGTCTCAAGTATGGTATGACCAGTAACCACATATTGGGGATCAAAGCAGTTTTACCGGATGGTGAGGTGATAGAAATTGGTGGGGAAAGTCTTGAAAGTATTGGTCCAGATTTAGTTGGTATGTATGTTGGCTCGGAAGGATTGTTCGGTATCGCTTTGGAGGTTACATTGCGTTTATTGCCAAAACCCGAATCCTTCCGAACAGTATTGGCCGCATACCATTCTCTCGAAGCTGCAGGTGAAGCAGTTTCCATGGTAATTGCCGCTGGCTTGTTGCCTGGGGCACTCGAGATCATGGATAACCTTGCGATACAAGCAGCAGAAACTGCTGTCCAGGCAGGATATCCAACAGATGCGGTTGGACTTCTCATCGTCGAATTAGATGGCGAATCTGCTATCGTCGAATCTGAATTCAAGGCGCTGATGGAAGTCATGGAAGAATCAGGTGCCTATGAAATTCGCATCGCCAATGATGATGAACAGCGGGCAAAGATTTGGAAAGGCCGCAAAAGTGCATTTTCTGCGGTTGGTAGGCTCAGCCAAGATTATTTAGTACAAGATGGGGTCGTACCTCGCAGCCAGCTCAGTAAAGCATTAGGAGAAATAGAGAAATTGGCGTCTGAGTATGAGATCAGAGTTGCGAATGTGTTCCATGCTGGCGATGGAAATCTGCATCCATTGATCCTTTTTGATGGACGGGATGTTTCCAATTTAGAGAATGCAGAAAAATTAGCCGGCAAGATCCTTCAGATGTGCGTCGACCTCGGTGGATCGATCACTGGTGAACATGGTATAGGAGTTGAAAAATTGAAATATGTCCCAATCATGTTTTCTGAAATTGATATTAGTGTGATGCGAGACATTCGACTCCAGATCGACCCGAGAGAACTATCAAATCGGGGCAAAATGATCCCCTCTATAACCATTTTGGATTGAATCCTTTGGATCTTTCAATCAGATATTTATTCAAATTAATGTAGGTGACCATGGAAAACAAATATCTTGACCGATTGGTTGAAACCATCCAATCAAAAGATAAGCTTCTTGCGAGAGGGGGCCAGACTAAAACTGGCATTCTTTCCCCATCTGAAGTCGAAATACTAGACATATCCCCAATTAATGGCATCCGTGAATATAATCCCAGCGAGTACACATTTACCGCTTATGCAGGAACCCCCCTCAAAGATATCAATCAAATGCTCGCAGAAAATGGGCAGTTTCTACCCTTTGATCCTCCATTGACGGATCATGGGGCTACACTTGGTGGAACGGTGGCATCCAATTTAAGTGGTCCGGGTAGATACCATTATGGTGGGGTGCGTGATTTTATTCTTGGTGTTCAATTTCTGGATAGCCAAGGAAGATTGATCCACACTGGTGGAAAAGTAGTCAAGAATGCCGCAGGATTTGACATACCAAAATTAATGGTTGGCAGCCTCGGCAGTCTCGGTGCGATGGTGGAAGTGAGTATTAAAGTTTTCCCGAAACCAAAGGAAACTATTACTGCTATTTCCCGATATGCAACTTTACCAGCGGCATTGAATAGTTTAATCCAATTAACCTCCAGCTCTTCTGAAATTCTTTGTTTAGAACTTGAACCAAAAGATGATTCTTATGATTTGAGGATTCGCTTGGGTGGTGAGCCCAAATTGTTCCCCGATCGAATATCCCACCTTGGAGAAACCGTCGGTGACATCGTTACCCTCATTGGAAATCCGGAAACTGAATACTGGGAAAGTTTGAATGAATTCGATTGGGTACCTGAGGGGACAGTTTTAGTAAAAATCCCGCTTACACCTAAGTTTGTCCCCCAACTTGATGAATTCCTAACCAGCAATCATGCAATTCGGCGTTACTCAGCCGGAGCAAATGTGGCCTGGGTTGCCTTGTCGCAGCCTCTCAATTTATTAGATCAAAAGCTTAAAGAATTGAATTTGATGGGATTAACTGTCTTGGGGTCTGCGGATCAGATCCGATTAGGTGTCTGGGAGCCAGGGGGTTTTTATCGGAGAATTAAGAATGCACTTGATCCATCTGGACTTTGGCTAGAGGTGTGATGCAATGAAACATACAATCAAATTGGAAGATTATGGTCCTCTCGCTTCTGAAATGTCAGAAGCTGTCTCGAAATGCGTGCATTGTGGTTTTTGTTTGCCTGCCTGCCCGACTTACAAGGTGTTGCAGCAAGAGATGGATTCTCCCCGTGGCCGAATAATTATCATGAAATCAGTTCTCGAAAATCAGATCCCGCTTGAAGAGGCAATGCCATATATCGATCACTGTCTGGGATGTTTAGGATGTGAAACTGTATGCCCTTCAGGTGTTCAATATGGCAATCTTTTATCTCCCTTCAGAGCCCTTGCCGAATCAAAGAGAAAAAGACCAATCGATGAGCAGTTATCAAGGTGGGTAACAAAGGAGACTCTACCTTATCCAAACCGGTTTTATTATGCTGCAAAATTAGGCAAGATTTCCAAACCCTTATCTTCAGCCGTTCCTAAACGATTTCAGGCAATGTTAAACTTAATTCCAGAGAGTATTCCAGCTTTGCAATCCATGCCTGAAGTATTCCCAGCACAAGGTGTAAAGCGAGGAAAAGTAGCTCTGCAAGTTGGTTGTGTTCAGCAGGTTCTTGCTCAAGAGATCAATCTGGCAACAATAAATGTGCTCACAAGAAATGGCTATGAAGTTGTGATTCCCAAAAACCAGGGTTGTTGTGGTGCCCTGGCGCTGCACACTGGGGACCATCAAACCGCACGGGATCTCGCGGCCAACAATCTTAGATCCTTTCCCAATGACAGCAATGCCATCATAAGCAATGCAGCTGGTTGTGGTTCAAGTATGCATGAATATCCACTTCTCTTTAAGAATACCGAACTCGAAGAAGCAGCAGTATCATTTTCCAGGAGAGTACGGGATATCAGTGTATTCCTAAGCGAAATTGACCTAGCTCCAATTCCTGCTGCCCGGGAAGATATACTTATTGCCTACCATGATGCTTGCCACCTTGCTCACGCCCAAGGAATTACCCAAGAGCCACGATCGCTGTTAACTCAAATTCCAAACCTCAGTTTAGTACCGATCAATGAGGGAGACCTCTGCTGTGGATCGGCTGGTTCTTATAACTTGGAACAACCAGACATCGCCGAACAGTTAGGAGAAAGGAAAGCCACGAATATACTGAACACGAAAGCTGATGCTGTCGCCACGGGTAATATTGGCTGTTTGGTTCAACTCAGAAACCACCTTTCGAAATTTAATGGACACATTGAAGGAAAGCAATCTGTTATGCCCGTTATGCACACGATCGAAATAATCGATCTGGCTTACCAAGAAAAGTTGTAATTACAATCCAAATAAAGGAACCCAAGTGCCAATAATGGCGAAAAATAATAAACGTTCAATTAAAGCTGAAGATCTATATAAAATCAGAGTCATTTCAGATATTCGCATATCTCCATCAGGCGATCATGTAGTATATACCCAGCAGCGGATAGATCTAAAAACCGAGGAAAAAAATAGCAACCTGTGGATCATTTCCGCCAATGGGGGGATACCAAAGCAATTCACCTTTGGTGATCATGTTGATCTCCTACCAAGATGGTCACCTGATGGAAAGACGATCGCTTTTAAATCCAACCGGGGGGATAAAAGTAAACCAGCACAAATTTACATCATTCCATTTGGAGGTGGCGAGTCCCGGCAATTAACCCACATCGATGGAACTATCAGCAGTTTCTCCTGGTCGCCAAACGGGAAAAAACTTCTCTGCAGGACCCGAAGATCAGATCCAGAAATAATTGAACGCCAAGAGGATGATCGAGTGAAAAAACTTGGCATAGTTTCCCGCCACTATAACCGAGTTATTTATAAGTTTGACGGAGAGGGTTACCTGCCCAAAGAAAGATGGCACATTTGGATTGTAAATACCAGCGATGGACGGGCAAAACAACTGACTGACCACGAAATCTTCGATGAAATTGACCCCACCTGGTCGCCGGATGGAAAAACCATTGCGTTTATGTCCAATCGAAAACCTGATCCTGATTTCGAACGCGATGGAGTAGACCTCTTTGTCATACCTGCATCCGGTGGTGATCCGGTGAAAGTAGATACAGCATACGGTGAAAAGGTTTTACCCAGCTTTTCTCCCGACGGACAGATGATCGCGTACTTCGGTACCGGGGGAAAGGGTATTTGGTATAAGAACAGAGGGCTGTGGATAGTACCTATCGACGGAAGTGGAATTTCAATCAATCTCACTGAACCATACGATGTTCACGTTGAACCGACAACGATCAATGATATCGGTACCCCAGAGACAATGCCCCCAACCTGGTCGCAAGACGGCAGCAAGCTTTATTTCCCGATAATGCAAAAAGGTCGGACAGTATTGTGCTCAATAGGGATTGATGGAGACAATTTTACTTCTGTCGTTGGTGAACAAGGAGTGGTTGGCAGCTATTCTTTCAATGCTGACCAATCCAGCATGGCTTATTTTATGGGAAAAATGAATGACCCGGGACAAATCTATGTAAAGAAAGTTAATTCTAATGAATCTAAACAAATATCCCAAATCAATAAGAAGCTGTTCGGGAATATCGACCTTGGAGAAATTGAGGAAGTTTGGATCCAAGGAGATGACGATAATGATATTCAGGGTTGGATTTTGAAACCACCTGGGTTTGATCCAAAGAAAAAATATCCCTCAATTCTTGAAATCCATGGTGGGCCTTTGACACAGTATGGCGAGTTGTTCATGCATGAATTTTATTTCCTGGCTGCTGCAGGGTATGTCGTCCATTTCTGCAACCCCCGTGGAGGTCGCGGGTACGGAGAAGAACATGCCAAAGCTATATGGGGAGGGTGGGGAGATGCAGATTACCGGGATCTAATGACCTGGACTGATTTCATAGAACAACAGCCATATATATCCAAGAAACGGATGGGGGTGACTGGCGGAAGCTATGGTGGATATATGACCGTTTGGATCATCGGTCACACAGATCGTTTTCAAGCTGCTGTAACCCAAAGATGTGTTAGTAATTTGGTAAGTATGTGGGGGTCGAGTGATTTGAACTGGATTTTCCAAGAGGTATTAGATAACAAGCCACCCTTCGAGGACCTGGAAAAATACTGGCAGCATTCACCCATTAAGTATATTGGTAATGCAAAAACGCCCACCCTGGTTGTGCATAGTGAAAACGACCTGCGTTGTCCCATAGAACAAGGTGAACAGGTTTTTGTGGCACTCAAATCCCTCGGAGTCGACAGCGAAATGATTCGCTTCCCTGGAGAATTTCACGGCTTGTCCCGTAATGGTCGAACTGATCGCCGGATCGTGCGCTTGAATCACATTGTGCGATGGTTTGATAAGTATTTAAAGAATTAATGTACTGGATCTTCATTTAGGAATATTGTTATGCGACCCAATTTTCAGGTTCTATCGCCAGAAACCATCCCAAGGATCATCGAAGAAGCATTAGAACTGCTCCAATCTCCCGGGGTCAAAGTAGGTTCGCCTCAAGCTCTGGATTTGCTGCAATCTTCTGGTGGGATCGTCAATCAACAGGAGGGTGTTGTCAGTATCCCAGAAGAACTTGCACTTCAAGCTTTGGAATCTGTCCCCAGAGACTTTTCCTTATTCAACTTGAACGGTGAACCAGGTGTCCGCTATTCAGGAGATATTGTTCATTTTAATCCAGGTTCCAGTGGGGTAAATATTCTTGATTCGGATTCATTAGAACACAGACCCTCACAATCCAAGGATCTGGTAAATATCATTAA
>JALHTN010000450.1 GCA_022865865.1 Anaerolineales bacterium | reverse complement strand
GCGACTATTGTGGTTCAACCTTCTCAAATTCAGCAAATCAGTCTAACATTATGACTGGTACATATTGTGGGGGCAGGCCACATTTGAGAGGTTTTTCTTTTCACGGGAGTATTAGTGCCTTCTCATCACTCACTACCAGAATTAGTCTGCGAATCGCCATTCATCTTTCTTACTTTACGTGCAATTCACGTGCATATTGGGTAGAAACCATAGAACCCATGCTCACTACACACGATTTCATCCCCAAAATGAGGCATTTATCAACACCATAGCCCCAGATATACTCCATAGACATTCAACCAGGAAACTTAAAATCCCCCGGTAGTAATACCGTGTGGGTTCGACCCCCCCCGCTCTACCAAACCTGCGAGGGAATTTCTCGCAGGTTTTTGTGTTTAATGCTTGGCGATTGGCGTCAAAACACAGGAGCACAAAGCCTGTACCCTGCTTCCCTGATACCCGAGCGATACATCTTGGATATAGCTGCCCTGCGGGTACAGGCGTTTGGGAACGCATTCTTCAGTTGAATTGACCCCCTGGGTTTACTTGGAGTGATTTAATTATTTGAAAATACAGATTGCCCCATCCACTAAGTATTGATGCTCATATGGTTTGGTGAAACAATATTAATAGATGATTTATGGGAATTCCACTGATAGTTGATTTTAGATATGGTTTCGGTCCATCAATATTGGACAATTTTGTTTCTTTGGACAGGAATTTATTCATCCTTTCTTGACGAATAAAGCAGAGTAAATTATAATCCTGTAATAACAGGATTACAATTGAATGCGGGTCAGATTTACCGATTCCTAGTAATAGTTTGAAAAATCAATGATCATTGTTTATGATCTCCAAGAAGTATTTCCTACATCGCTGAATAAAAGGTAAGGAGCGAATATGGGTAACCCAATTCGTGTATGCTTGGTTGGGGCAGGGCGGGTGGCAAACGTTCATTCAAACTCTCTTGTCCACCACGTACCTGAAGGAAAGCTGGTAGCGGCAGTTGATACCAATGAAAAGGTATTAAATCGGATTGCTGATCAATTTGAAATCAAAAATCGGTATCTTTCCCTGGAAGATGCCATTGATCAGGCTCAATTCGAAGCTGTCGTCATAACAACACCAACCTTTACCCATGCAAATTTAGCCATAACGGCTGCGAATGCTGGTAAACATATCTTGCTTGAAAAACCAATGGCACTCAACCTGAAAGAGTGTGACAAGATCATCGCAGCAGCCGAAAAAGCGGGGGTGATTTTACAACTGGCTTTCATGAGGCGTTTTGACCCGGATTTTGTTAGCGCAGCTGAAAGAATCGAAGCGGGTGAAATCGGGCAACCTATGTTGATCAAGTCGCTAACACATGGACCTGGTCTCCCACCTGCGTGGGCACGGGAATTGAGCACTTCCAACGGTAACCTGGCAGAGGTCAACAGTCATGATTGGGATTGCGTGCGCTGGTTGATGAATTCGAATTTTAAGAGAGTGTATGTTGAAGTAGCAAATTTTAAAGGACCGTCTCGGGGTGTGGATACGGAGAACTATTATGATAATTCGCTGGTAATTATCAAATTCGTGAATGGCGGATTAGGAAGCATTTCTGCTGTATGCCCATGTGATTATGGATATGATGCCCGTGTTGAAATTGTGGGTGAAAAAGGGATCATGCAAATTGGTGAGTTGAAGGGACAGGCGGTTACAGTTGGCATCAACCGCGATCAAGGATTAATCACCCCAATATTCCCCACCTGGCCGAAGCGATTTGAATGGGGGTATATACGCGAAATGGAACACTTTATCCATTGTATCCAAACTGAATCACAGCCGAAAGTGAGCGGTGAAGACGGTCGCTGGGCAGTTGCTGGAGTTTTAGCAGGCACAAAATCCTTTCTGGAAGAACGCCCAGTCTATTTAGATGAGGTGATCAAAGGGACAGAATCGTGAATGACAAGATGCTGGCGGCGGTTTATTACGGACCGCATGACCTGCGAGTAGAAGAGCGACCAGTACCTGAAATCAGCTCTACTGAAGCATTGTTAAAGGTGATCAGCACAGGTATATGTGGTACTGACCTGCGCATCTGGCATGGCGCACATCGAAAATACCCACCAGGGACCATACGTATCCCGGGTCACGAGGTGGTCGGCGATATCATCGAAGTGGGATCCAATGTAAAGGGGTTGGAGTTAGGTCAGCGAGTATTCATGGCTCCCAATATGGGATGTGGCCACTGCCGGCAGTGCATTTCAGGAAACAACAATTTATGCGCGTTTTACGAAGCGCCAGGTATCACGTTTGACGGATCATTTGCCCAGTATATGCGTATTCCGGCTGCTGCAATCCTGCAAGGCAACTTGATTCCAATCAGCAGAGAATTAGACCCAGCAGCAGTAGCTTTAATTGAGCCGTTCGCCTGCGTTCTGCGCGGCCAGGATGCTGTTCACATCCAACCTGGAGAATCCGTGCTTGTGGTGGGGGCTGGCCCAATTGGTATCATGCACATCATGTTAGCCAAGCTGCATGGTGCGGGGATTGTTTTCGTTAGTGAACTGATTCCTGAACGTACAGCACAAGCTATGGAATTTGGCGCGGATTGGGTGGTAAATCCTACAACTCAGGATCTCGCGGGATTTATAGACCATCATACTCATAGTGTCGGAGTCGATGTGGTTATCGTGGCAGCACCGGCGCATAAAGCCCAGGAGATAGCGATAGAGTTAGCTGCCATCGGTGGGAGAATAAATTTCTTCGGGGGATTACCTAAAGACCAACCGATCATTCAGATGAATTCCAACATGGTCCATTATAAGGAGCTTCTCGTAACCGGAACAACCGCCAGCAGTACTCAGAACTGCCAACGGGCGGCGGAGATAGTAAAATCCGGTCGTATCGATTTGTCAAGTCTTATTGAAGCGCGATTTCCGCTGAGTGAAGCAGAGCAGGCGTTCTCCAAAGCGGATAGCGGTGAAGCGCTTAAGGTGATCTTGGAACCATAAGGAGAGATAATGCCAGAAGAGATAAAACAACCATTCACCTTTGACGTCATTCGAGCAGATGAAATAACCTTGAGCGCAAGTGATAATCATATAGTGCGTAGATTATCAGCGATGCAGAATCAATATATTGATCAGCATGCATACGAGGTTTTGTTGGCTGAGGAAGACCGACTGCTCTATGAGGTCTATGAGATTAAACGACCAGAAGTAGCTGGTGAGCTGCTGCAAGGGATTTCAATTGTACATCCTGGAAAGGTCGGGGATGAATATTTCATGACCAAAGGACACTTTCATTCAGTATTGGATACTGCTGAAGTGTATTACTGCTTGAAAGGTCAAGGTGTAATGGTCATGGAAACTCTTGAAGGAAATTGGGCAGTTAAAACCTTACAACCGGAAAAAGTGCTTTATGTCCCACCGCGCTGGGCTCACCGCTCTGTGAACACCAGCGGTAATGAAGACCTGGTCACCTTCTTTGTTTACCCCGGAAATGCCGGTCATGATTATGGATCAATAGAGAAACATGGTTTCCGAAAGCTGGTGGTCGAACGTGATGATCAAGTCGAGGTGATTGATAACCCACGCTGGTTGCCGCCAGAGGAACGTTAATGACGAAACAGCTTCAAGATTGCAGAGTGCTGGTGACACCCACTTCATATGGAGTTAATGATCCTTCACTGCGTACCCAGCTGGAGGCTGAGGTCGGGGAGGTTATTTACAATTCCAGCGGCAAACCACTCAGCTCCTCTCAAATCAAGGAGATACTCCCTGGTGTGAATGGCTATATCGCTGGCTTAGATAACATCGATCGCTCTGCATTGGAAACAGCAGATCAATTAATGGTCATCGCCCGATATGGTGTCGGGGTTGACGCGGTTGATGTCGAAGCTGCCAGAGAGAAGAACATTATTGTTACCAACACTCCGGGGGCCAATTCTGGATCAGTAGCCGAACTGACTATTGGTTTGATGATCTCTTTGCTGCGCAACATCCCCGGTGCGGTACAGGCAACCAAAACTGGCGAGTGGCCGCGGATGAGAGGCATATCTTTAGATGGGAAAGTAATCGGACTGGTGGGATTTGGCGCCATTGGGAGGCACGTCGCCCAGCGCTTGAAAGGATTTAACTGTCAGGTGGTGGCTTTTGATCCAGTTGCTGACGAAGAGCTAGCTGCTAAGCTGGATGTAGATCTATTATCGCTGGATGAGTTGATCGGGATAGCAGATTTGCTTTCCCTTCACTGTCCGGTGACCAGTGAGACCCGTGCAATGGTGGATGCCGCATTCCTGCAGAAAATGAAATCGGGATCATATTTAATTAATACAGCACGCGGGGAGCTGGTTAATGAAAAAGCAATGTACTCTGCGATTAAGTCGGGGAAGTTGCGCGGGGCTGCATTGGATGTTTTTTCACAGCAACCCCCTGAAGCAGATAACCCTCTCTTAGGTTTGCCACAGGTGATTGCAACCCCACATATGGGTTCCCATACTGATGGTGCTGCCAATGCGATGGGTTGGGGGGCGCTGAACGACTGCCTGGCTGTTTTGAGGGGGGAAGAGCCGCTGCATCGAGTAATTTGAAAAATAAAAGGACAGGTGAATGATCCAAAAGCAAAAGACTTTAGAAAGGGT
>JALHTN010000449.1 GCA_022865865.1 Anaerolineales bacterium | reverse complement strand
GTGAAATCGCAGCAGATGCAATGACCGTCAACACTCGCCGCACAAAATTTGTCGCATTCTTGTTCGGCGCATTTTGGGCTGGTGTCGCAGGCGGTCTTTTTGCACATGTGATCCGCTACGTTAATCCCAGTACATTTGGGATCCAGATGCTGGCTGAAGTCCTGGCGATGGTCTACTTTGGAGGTTTGAATTCAGTCCAGGGATCTATCGTCGGAGCATTAAGCATCAACCTGTTAAGTGAAGCATTGCGACCTTTGGAAATCTACAAGTGGCTTGTGATCCCGCTCCTGCTGATCGTCGTGATGATCACTCGACCGACAGGATTGATATCATTCACAGAGTTCGACTTCACGCAAACCATCAAGCCCAAGCAAAAGCCGGAAGAGGGGGTGTAGCATGGCAATACTTCAAGTCGATCAAATGACTCACTACTTTGGTGGGTTACGCGCAGTGAGCAATTACAACCTAGAAATTGAACCAGGGCAGGTCCGGGGATTAATTGGACCCAATGGAGCCGGTAAGACAACGATATTTAATCTCATCACTGGAATTTACCAACCTACTGAAGGAAAAGTGCTTTTGGAAGGTCAGAATCTGGTAGGGCTTCGGCCCCATCAAATCGCTTCTCTGGGTCTGGCACGCACATTTCAGAACCTGCGTTTATGGCGCCATATGACCGTTCTCGAGCATGTAAAACAAGCCCGTTATTCTAAGATCAATTATGGCCTGGTAGGCGCCTTTTTTGGTACTCCTGAGAGACACCGTGAAGAGCAAGAAAGCGATCACATCGCTCACGGGCTGCTAGAATTTGTTGGTATTCCGCAGCATGCTGACCAGCTCGTGACCAATTTAGCCTATGGCGCACAGAGGAGAGTGGAATTGGCTCGTGCCCTGGCAATCGAACCAAAAATCTTGTTCCTGGACGAACCGACTGCTGGTATGAATCCTGAAGAATTAGATCAGATGATGCAGATCATCACCCAAATTCACGAAGAATTGGGGATGGCAATTTTCCTCATTGAACACCGCATGAGAGTGGTCATGGAACTTTGTACGGTGATACAAACCTTAGTATTTGGAGAAGTGATTGCAGAAGGTGGTCCTGATGAGATTCGTAATAACCCGGCAGTTATTGAAGCTTATCTGGGAAAGGAGGTGGTGATTTAATGCTGCTCTCCATTGAAAATCTCGGGGTTTCATACGATCGAATAAAAGCCTTGCATGGGGTTAGCTTCCAGGTTGACGAGGGTGAGATTGTCTGCATTATTGGCGCCAATGGGGCTGGCAAAAGCACGACGTTACGAGCCATATCGCGGCTTGTGCCAGTCGACAAAGGCAGCCAGATCACATTTATGGGGAAAGATTTGCTCGAGTACAACGCCGATCAGGTTGTCAGCGAGTTTGGCATCTCACATGCTCCCGAGGGGAGACGGCTTTTCGGGAACCTGACCGTTTTAGAGAATCTTCGCCTGGCTGCTTACGCACGCAAGGATGGAAGCAAAATCAAACAGGATATAGAGTGGGTATTTTCCATTTTTCCCCGCCTTGAAGAACGAGTACACCAGAATTCAGGCACCCTTAGTGGAGGTGAACAGCAAATGCTGGCGGTGGGGAGAGCCCTGGTGAGTGGACGGAAGGTGATGCTTCTTGATGAACCATCAATGGGTTTAGCGCCATTGCTGATGATGGACGTTTTCAAAGTAATGGCTGAGATCAACAAACAGGGGACGACGATCTTGCTGGTAGAACAAAATGCGCGTATGGCGCTGCAGTTTGCCCAGCGCGGGTATGTCTTGGAAAGCGGTAATCTGGTACTGGAAGGTGAATCCAAGCAGCTATTAGACGATCCTGAGGTAAAGAAAGCCTATCTCGGAGGTTAGAATCTTTTACCCTTCAGGAAACTTAACCTCCATCAGCAACATCTGAATAACCTGACCAGCTCATAAGTAAATTTATGGGCTGGTTTTTTTTCGAGGACAAACTGAATACATTGTCGATTAATTCAATTACATACCTCGAATAATACGAGTTGATCGAGATTTTTGGCATTGCAGGATTATTATTGCTTTTGTTTACCAGATTTGGTACACTATATATGAACCTGCAAACAAAATCACAGGTACATTATCGGGGTGGAAAAGAGACTGCGCACACCTCATGGGGAATCTAACCAATGAAGTACAGGTTTCATCACCTGTGATCTATTCCTTCAACTATATATCATTCCTTATCCAATCTTGATATCCACAAGTTTCCTGTGAAGGAGGGGATCATGGCAAAGAAGTTGATTAATTTGATTTGCATCTTGCTGATCACAAGTCTCATCGCGCCCGCAGCTCTGGCGCAGGGACCTGAACCAGTAAACCAGGTGCCGGCTGATATTGCCCCGCATGTACCCGGAGAGGTCTTGATCAGTTTTCAGCCCTGGGTAAATTCTGCCCAGGCTGCAGGGCATTTAGCCGCGTTAGACTTAAAAGTTAAACGCCAGGTTCCGGCACTGGGTGTGAAACTTGTCAAACTCCCACCCGGGCAGACCGTTGAAGAAGCGCTTCAGCGCATCTCAAACCGGCACGGCGTTGAATATGTCGAGCCAAACTACATTTTGCAGATTAGTGCCATCCAGCAGGAAGAAATCACAGACCAGTGGTCGTTGGCAAAGATTCAAGCCCCCGCAGCTTGGGCGACCTTCAATGATCCAGACAAAGTTCCGGTAGTGTTGGCCGCGGTAGATACCGGGATCGATCCAACCCACACGGACCTGGTGGGCAATGTCTGGTCCAATGCTGGGGAGATAGCTGGGAATGGACTCGACGATGATGGCAACGGGTTCATCGATGACACCTGGGGCTGGGATTTCGTTAACAACGATTCTGACCCGATTGACGATAATTTGCACGGCACGGCTGTATCCAGCGTGATGGCTGGTGTCCTGGACGGTTCCGGAGTGGCAGGAGTTTGTCCCTGGTGCAAGGTCATGCCGGTGAAAGTGATGACCGATCAAGGAATTGGATTTCTTGATGTTGTGGCAAGTGGTATTACTTATGCTGCGGACAACGGCGCAATGGTAATCAACCTGAGCCTGGCGGGACCCACCGGGGCACAAACTCTCGAAAACGCGATTAACTATGCCTGGTCAAAGGGTGTGCTCGTTGTGGCAGGAGCCGGAAACGATGGCGCCAATGCCCCCATGTTCCCGGCAGGTTACGATAACGCGATGGCTATTGCTGCCACCGGGGAACAAGATACGCATGCCTGCTTCTCAAATTACGCCCAGGATTATATATCCGTGGCCGCACCCGGTGAGAACATTCTTGTAGCGTTACCCAACGACCAATATGGGATCGGCAGCGGCACCTCGCTTTCTTCGCCGCTCGTGGCTGGTTTGGGAGGTTTACTGCTCTCCCAGGATACCGACCGCACAAACATCACACTGAAGTCGATCATCGAAAGCACTGCGGTTGATCTCAGTCCACCCGGTTTCGATTCCGCCTTCGGTAATGGTCGCATCGATGCCCTGCGCGCGGTATCCAACATTACCTCCCAGGAACCACCTCCAGATGGCATGTTCTCGACCAACGGTACAGCCAGCGGTTATGCGCACGCCCGCAAATTGGTGCGAGACGCCTCCGGTACGCTGCATGTGATCTGGCACACCCAGGACGGCAATCTATACCGCATCCGCTACGCCACTTCAAGCGATAATGGCGCTCATTGGGATCCGCAGGAAGATGTCTACTCCAACCCGCTGGAGACTTACCATTCAGCATTGGCCGCTGATGCGCAAAACCTGTATGTGGCCATACCCAGACGCAGCGCGACCGGTGCCCCGTACCAGATCTTATTCACCCAGAAACCACTGGCCTCAGGTTCGTGGAGCCAGGCAGAGGTCCTGATGGGTGGCACATACGATGCCGTCCGGCCGGACTTGTACCTGGATCCAACCAACGGGAAGCTGCATTTGGTGGCTTCCAGCTTTGACAACGCACCTTTGCTCTATTATCGATCCTCCATGGACCAGGGCGAGACCTGGAGTGATCCAGTATCCCAGATCAATCCCAGTGAAGGAACACGGAGCGCCGGGGTAAACACCCGCTACGCCACCATCCATGCCAACGGGGATAATATTTATATCGCTTCCCGAACATTAAGCGGTGCCTTATTTACTTATTACTACACTCACACAGTTCGTTCTACAGATGGGGGTCAAACCTGGTTCGACCAAACCCATATCGCCTCCTTCTTTGCATTAATCAGCGGAGAATATGGACTCTCGCTGGCTGGAATCGGCGACCGCTTGTACATGGGCTACGAAGTCGGCAGTAATCTCTATTTCCGCAGATTCGATAATGGCGTCTGGAGCACCTATGTAACACTTGAAACCGGAGATGCTAACAACATCAACAAGTGGCCAACCATCACCCAGGCTCCGGATGGATCAGCCTGGCTGATATGGGAGGTGAATGGGGAACTTTTCATGCGCCAGTATGACGGCAGCAACTGGGCTCCCAAGCAAGCCATGGGAACTGCCAGCTACGCCAACTTCAAGCAGGGCACCAGCGGAAACCGCGTGGAATGGATTGCTACCCAATGCAACGGGGCACCCTTCCTGCTGGCATACGACTCGCTGCAGCTGGGTGCCAACGGCTCACCGACGGCAGATGACCAATCGGTAAGCACCAATGAAGATACAGCTTTACCAATCACACTGACCGGCAGCGATCCCGAGAATGCCCCGCTGACTTTCTTGGTCACTGTGCAGCCAGCAAACGGTATCGTAACGGGTACGCCACCAGATGTGACATACCAACCGAATCCTGACTACTCCGGACCGGATAGCTTTGATTTTGTCGCCAATGATGGTTCTTCAAACAGCAATCCTGCCACAATCTCGATCACGGTGGACCCGGTCAACGACCAACCAACCGCCAACGATGACTCGGTCAATACAATTGAGGATACACCTGTAGCGATTACGCTGGTTGGGGACGACGCTGAGGGGTCCCCGCTCACCTACTTGGTGGCTAGCGATCCTCTCCACGGCACGATAAGCGGAGAAGTACCGAATCTTAATTACTCGCCGGATTTGAATTACGTCGGACCTGACAGTTTCACCTTCACCGTCAATGATGGACTCTTGGACAGCGATC
>JALHTN010000448.1 GCA_022865865.1 Anaerolineales bacterium | reverse complement strand
TTAATTTTCTCATGCTGCTTGCAAGATTAGGATCTGGTTGTTGATTTAGATGAATTATTGGAGATAAATGTTTTCAAAGTTCTAAGATTAATGATCCAATCTGTCCTTGAGTAATTCACTGGTTATTTCCGGATTGGATTGGCAAACAGAAAACCCTAGCTTCTCAAAGCATCTCTCTTCCTGTGAATACGGCAAGAACTCGAAGTACTGACCCGCGCCCGGACCATTATGGGTAATTGCATTAAATGCGATCGCGCGCTGGCTCAACGATATGATTTTTCGGAGCAGCTTGATCCCATCCTGCCAACCGGTCACCACAGAGGCAAGCTGACCTTTTGATAATTCATGCAGGTATTGTTTATCTGTGTACTTCAAATCAGCAGCATATCAAAATGGTTATTAACTATTATTTCAAGTTTGATCGCACTGCAAAAATACTTTCCTGCTATTGGGTAAGCTTATCGAATTCCATAAGTAAAAGTTATGGATGCTAGGCGCTTCCCATTAATTTCTTTTATGATGAAGCTTGACCCCCATCCTGCTCTCCCCCATTTGATTGTTCACTTACTCATTCAAGATTGGTTGATCAGATTGCTTGATATTTCCCATATCGCAGCTAAAGATATCCACGATTACCAACCTATAGTGGAGGTAAAGCGGTTGAACCTCGCGTATTGCGAGCCTACGAGGTGAAGATTCCCTCCTGCGATGGAGGCGCTAAGCCAGAATGATAAAAATCGGTTAGATCAACGGATGCCTCAAAAGCCTGGCCAAGGGTTTAATCTCGCCCATCCAAAATTAAGTTCTAACTGAAATCCATCCAGTGATGTATAGGACATAGGCAGGACGTGGACCAGGAATGTGATTGGGATATTCCTCGGTGAAAAATGGAAGGGTGCGAATACAATTGGATGTATTGGGTATGCGCATTAGATTGCATACCCATTTTTCATTCCAACTGTAAGATTTTAATAGACAGAGGGTCAATTTTCCCACCAATCCATGAACCGGAACCACAGCGAAACTGGTGGCACAAACAGCTTATCCAGTCTGGCAAATAAGTAGCGCGGATAATTTATTTCCATGAAGATGCTGCTCTCGTGCTTGCCAGCCATAACCTGACCGATCTCATGTCCCAGGTAGCTGCCATTCGCAAGCCCGTGACCACAATACCCGTTCGCGAACCAGATCCCATCCAGCTGACCTGCATGCGGCATCCGATCGAACGAAACACCCAATTTTCCTGTCCAAACATGCGTCACCTCGTAACCAGCCACCTGCGGCCAAATCTCTAACAACCTTTTGTGCAGGTGATCTGCGCTTGTTTGCAGATCAAGATCGGTTGATAGGCTTCTGCGGCCACCGATTAACACGCGTCCATCCCCGGTAAAACAAAAGTAATTCAGGAAAGTGCGTAAATCTTCGAAATTACGACCGGTTGGGGCCAGCTCTTTCTGCAGTTCGGGCGGCAAAGGTTCGGTAACGATAATATATGAACCAGCAGGAAATATCCCTTGACGAATTTCTGGCATCACCTGGGATGTATAGCCATTGGTAGCCAACAACACTTCACTCGCTTTTATTGCACCCTTTGAAGTCTCGATCTCATAGCGAGGATTCAGCGATCTGATCTTAGTTACTTCAGCGTACTCGACCAATTTCGCCCCGAAGTTTGCTGCCGCGTTGGCCAAGCCGTAGGTGTATTTCGCTGGATCCAATCCAGCAGAAAAATCATTCACCAATCCACCAGAATAGATCGAACTGCCTATCTCCGCTTCAAGCTGGTCCGGAGCAAGAATTTTGGTCCCCGTGAAACCATAATCTCTCTCCAGCTCCCGCTGATAAGATTTCAGGTCCTCAAACTGGCTTGGATTGCAAGCCAGGAAAACCGCCCCGTTTCTTTTGTAATCACACCTGATATTCTCTTCCCTGATAACATGTTCAACAAAATCAACCGCATCGGCTGACCATTGGAAGATCTGCCTGGTTTTTTCAGCCCCGTATTTCCGCAACTGGTATTCGGTGGAGGCAGTTATTCCCGCCGACATCATGCCAGCATTGCGGCTGCTGGCTCCCCAACCAATTGCCTCCTGTTCGAGCACGGCTACAGTAACCCCTGCTTTCGCAAGCTCGATAGCAGCATTTAATCCGGTTACACCGCTGCCAATCACTGCTACGTCTACTTCAGCTGGCAATTCGCTCCTGGGTAGTTCAGATGGGATTGGGGTCTGATCAGTCCAAAACGGGGTCAGCTTCATAAAATTCTCCTTCGATATTTAGGCAGCAGCATCCTAGTAATCTAGATGATTTTAGCACTCCTTTGAGGAAAAAAACTCCTCTTCTATTTGATTAGAACTAAACTATGTAGGAGAGATTGCTGCACGGCTATACGCAGCATAATTCACTCCTTATATCATTCAAAAAGGGATTTCCAGAGAATAATATTGCCAACTAAAATAAACCCCCACCATCAGGGCAAGTATGGTGAGGGTTCAATCATTTTCTATCTAAACAACTGATCAGGCTTCTTCAATCAGCTCCAGGTTGCCTAATTGAGGGTGCTCGTCTCCTCTGGTCAATTCCATGAAAGCCAGTGTCCAGGTTGAAGACGTGAATGCCACGATGATGCTGCGAATCACCGCATAGACAATCGCTCCGATCACCCCACCCACGCACAGCGGTCCGATCAAAAGCCAGCCCGGATCTGCATTGACAAATAAAGCCAGCAAGGGTACAGAAAGGGCAAGCATGATTACAAAGATTATCCCGAAAATTACAATACCCAAGGCAAAGAAGATCAACCACAGGATCAGCGTGGCACCGATGTTCTCGACCAAAATCTGCCAGCCGCGTTTGAAGGCATCGATCCAACCCAGGTCTTCCAGGATGGCGGCACGTTCACCGTATATGCGGATCTGCTCAAGGATGACCACCAGCACGACCAAACCGCAGCATAAGAACCCCCCGCAGGTAACAGTAACCAGGATCATGGCCGTAATCCCGGCCGCTTCCCCAACCTCCAGCAAACCCACGCCCGCCGTTATCCCGATGGTTAATATGATGATGCCTATAATTACCAGCAAGATTATCGGCAGAGCTGCCAGTATGCCCAGGCCGAAAAGGGTCCAGAATTTTCGAGCGCCAGCCGACCAAGCCCTTCTAAACGAGGTCTCCCCTTCCACTTCAACCTGTTGGACAGCTGCGATCAGACCCCCGCGAGCGATTATAGACACAACCCAAAGAATAATGCCGATGATCAAAGCCAGGCAGCACAATCCCAGGACGAGAACTGCTATACCAGAGAAGAACTCTTCTGCGAATATCCCGGGCTGATAAGCCCAGCGTCCGAAGTCCTGCTCCGAAAATGTGTAGTTGTATTGGGGGTAGCTGCCTCCTCCCTGCCCCAGCGCGGCAAGGAAACCCAGCACCCAGAGCATCTTCCAGCGCCAGGTGATCTCCCAGGCTCGACCTAAAACTTTTCCAAAATCCATCTTCTGCCTCCTTTACTCAGCAAACCAAAAACCAGTAAGCAGCACCTTGCTGCCGCCAAAATTATTCCCCCAGCCACGCATAGATTAATTATAGATTAAAATCCCCTAATATTTATCCTGCCTTCCACTGACGAAAGTCACTGCTGAACTGGTAGTTCATTGTCTCCGGCAGGATTTCACGCAGAAAACGACTGGTGACAATTTTCTTCACCCCGGGATCGATTTCAGGATCACATCTAAGCCTGACAATCGACTGAGGATCAAACTTTGAGGCTTCCACCAGTATAAAATCTGGCAGGCTGCCTGGAGTCAGGTTCTTATCCAGGGTGATGTCCACCATGGGCCGAGCTGGCAGGTCCAAGAAATCTAATTTCTCAATATCCCAATGCCCTTCTTGGGACCTAAAAAGCGTGATATCGTAGAAGCCTTTCCGTTCATCACGTTCGGCAAATGAAGTTCTTTCGGTCGAACCGGGATAAATCACCACGGGAGATACCCCCTCCCCGTCCCTATTTGAGTTTAATATTTGCTGCCGGTGAATATGACCGGATAGGACTGCAACTGCTTCAACCGGTAGCTCACGCCGCAGGATCACATCCTGTGCCTTGCGAAATGTATATCCAGACGGACCCACCTGCGCACCCTCTACCGTTTGGTGAAGGCACAGCAATTTGCAGGCACCTTTATGTCCCCTCCACCCTGAATCGTGAAGCAAACCGGTGAACATCTCGCGTACATTTTTCCGCTGGCAGGGGAAACCGGAGAAGGCGATCTCCGACCCTTCAACGGTGAAGACGAACGTTTGTGGTTTGACAAAGACATAGATATTTGGATGCTCTAGAAACAAGGAAGCTGGCAAGATCGATCGCTCGTGGTTGCCGGGAACGATCAAGAGTGGTATCCCCTCCCCGGCGAATTCGTATAGCTCGCTGTAGACCAGATCCACGATCAACTGTGGAATTCGAGCCCGGAAGAATACATCTCCTCCGTGCAGCACCATATCCGGTCGGGTTTCCCGCGCGTAATCCAGCACACGCCGGAAATTAGCAAAGAAATCTGGCCCCCGCCTGCGCCGTTCGATGCGCGGTTTGACCGGGTAATCAAAACCCAGGTGAGTATCTGCGAAGAAGACTATGCGTACTGCACACATTGCTATCTCAGGTTTATTGAACTGCACTACAAATCATTTTTGGATCTTGCTGATCAGCGCTTTCCATTCTTCTGTCCCATGCCACTTTTCAAAATGCTGGCTTTTATTCATATGCTCGGTATCCTCGAAGCCTTGATCTACTGCCTGGTGAAGGTACTTGAATGTAAGCTCCTTCTGATCCAGGTGTGCATAAGCGCATGCCGTGTTCCAATACACCCACACCGGTGCACCATCAGCAGCGATGGCCCTCAAGTACCAGTCCACTGCCTCCTTGTAGTCCTCCCGCTCGAATCGCAGGTTGCCATTGACCCCCAAACCGCTCGCTTCTGCATACATGGCCCGATAAGCCGGATAATGGCACACTTTTTCGAAACCCGCGGCCAGTGCGGTAGCGATCGAGGCCTCATTTCCTGCATAGCAGTGCCAGCCCACTTCCTGATATCCTTGATCTAGTGCCCTTTCGACCAGCGCTAAGCTGGCCGCTGTTGCGAGGCCTTTCCGCCGGTGTTCTGGTTGTGTTGCGATCCCAACTTCGCAGCGTCCCCCGGTGTTATATTCCGACAAGCACCAGGTTACGAGCTGATCTTCATGGACCATACAATATCCAAAACGGTTCTCAAGGAAAGCAGGCACCGATTGACATTCGGAATGAATCTCCTCGATCAATTCCTCTAGGTTCTCCATCCTCTGGCTCTCAACCAGATTTTCGTCGACCTCCAGGAGGGAATAACCCTGCGGCATCAGATCTCGCCAATCGCGTTTCAACTTCCGGCAGCGGTAGTAATGGCGTTGATCGTGAATTGGATATTTCCCATTCAGGATCACCTCTGCGATCACTGAACCCCATTCTTCAGGCGTGTAAAAAATCGTGAAGCCCTCCCTGCCCTGGTCGAGCCCATCCGGGAATATCTCCTTGTCAAACAGCTCCTTTACTGTCCAAATCATGTCCACATTATCGCTCGGACCAGCTAGAAAGAAACGATTCATCGTCCACGCAAGAGCAGATTGAGGATCATCCTTGTTATCCAAATAGATTTCGCCCGGTGAATCGCCATCCAGCAAGGCTTGAACTGCTAAATGAATATCGAGCTCTCCAAGAACTTCTCCTGCCAATGAATACTCTTCAGGATTTAATTTATTCAATCGCCCCTCCTTCATTAATGATCAGCTGTTCTCCTAGCCGCACGACTTCTCTCACCAACAGATCGAAATCCTCCCAACGGCTGCGGTGATTGGTGTGCGCCACATGCAACGCAAATTTCCCATTGATGCGCGTACCTGAAAGCACAGCCAGCCCCCCTTCCTGGAGCTCCGCCAGGATTTTCTGGTTGAGCATATCATGTCCGCCATCATCCAGCTCTGGATGAATAAACCGGAAGCAGACCACGTTGAGCGGTACAGGGGCCATCAATTCCAAAGATCGATGCTCCTTAACCAGCTGGGCGAGGTAGTGTGCCTGGTCAATATTTTGTTGGATGATTCTCCCGTACTTCAAGCTGCCGTTCTCCTTGATCGAGATCCATGCTTTCAAAGCCCGGAAATTTCGAGACAGCTGGTACCCATAATCCGTTAACCAAGGTAGATCGCCGCTGGTCATCCCACGTCCACCTTCTACCCTGGCCAGGTAATCTGGTCGCAAGAAAAAAGTCTCCTTATGGTGCTCTGGATGGCGTACGAAAATACAGCCAATTTCATACTGCATGTACATCCATTTGTGCAGGTCTAAGGCCAGTGAATCTGCCCTTGCCATGCCGCTTACCTTTTCTCTCGCATTGGGTGCCAGCGCTGCCCAAGCGCCAAAAGCTCCATCGATGTGCAGCCAAAGCTGCTCTCGCTCGCATAAATCCGCTAAGCTGTTCAGGTCATCTACCGCCCCGGTATTGGTAGTACCCGCCGCACCGACCACACAAAAAGGGTTCAATCCCCGTTCCCGGTCCTCATCGATCGCCACCTGCAAAGCCTGCAGATCGATTTCAAAATTCTCATTCACTGGCATCCATCGCAGAGACTCAGTGCCCAATCCCAAGATTTCGACTGCTTTTTGTATCGAGCTGTGGATCTCCTGCGATGCATACATCACCATCTTACTCCCTGAAGCATTGACCCCTTCGTTTCTTAAGTCATAGCTTGCCATAGCATTACGGGCAACATTCAATCCGACCAGGTTGGCAGCAGAACATCCGCTGGTCAGCAAACCGCTGGCAGTGGCTGGGAAACCTAACATTTCTTTAATCCATGCCAGCACCTGCTTCTCGACGTGATTGGCACTGTGGTGATCGATATCCCCGGCGTTGGTGTTCATCGCACCTGCCAGAAACTCTGCCAAAGCACCCATTACGGTTCCAGTTCCGAAAACCCACCCCCAGAAGCGAGGGTGAACATTTCCGATCGGATATGGATGCACAAATTCTAGAAATTCTTGGTAGACCTGATCCCTGTTCTGTGGTTCCTGCGGTGCTGGAGAGTTGAAATGTGCTTTCACCTGCTCAGGGGCTGGCTGCCAGGCTGGTCGCTCTGCCACGGTTTCAAGGTAATCCAGCATATCATCGATCATTCGGTGGCCTAACTCTCGCACCGAACCCCAATCTTCTGGATCGAGGGTCTCTTGCGAGCGACTTTCCAAATGTTCCGCCACATTTACCTCCTTGCAATGGTTGTAATCCTATCTTCGATTGCCAGGAACTAGATTATTAAACTTTTATCCATCCGTGAGATATTTCGAGCGGGTCACAATCAGCAAAACCAGCAGAATAATATTGACGATCAGTGTCAGGAGATCAAATAATCCAAACTCATCCGTGAAAGTCAGGAAGATATTAGCTGCCAGCACTAGAAATCCGAAGTAGTAGTAAATCTTGTTGCCTGTGCCAATCCCCCAAGCAATCCAAATCAACAGCAGCGCGTTGACGAACATCAAGATGATGATGATCCAGAGCAATGCAACCGGGACATTCCCATCCGCACTGCCCACTCGCAAGGTGCTCCAAACCCCAAATACTATCCAAATCACCCCCAACAAAATAAATAACCACCTGGCTGCTTTCACGACCAATGGGGTCTTATCAATTTCACCATTAATCTCATCGGAATTTTCAGGGGTATCAATCTCATCCATTGGAAACCCATCCTTAGCTGCATACCAAATCCGATGGATGCAATTAATTTGCGGGTACTATTCTAATCCAATTCAGTAACCATTTCACCTAATCAACATTTGGAAAGGTTTCGTTTCATCACAATAATTAAACTAGCTAATGATTCCAATCTCCTCAACCAATGATCTAATCCAATTTCCCTTTGGATAGAATGCTCACCTTTGAATTTAGTGTCCTTATTATTTTCTGGATGCTCTTTGAATATTGCCGGTCCTCTGATTCGCTATCGACGGTGATCAGATTCTCAGACGCTAATCCCCCCAGCCAATCATTCAATAAGTTGTCGATTTTTTCGATATCCTCAATTTGAGCGATGCTCAATCTGCGGTTGCGTAGTTGATAACGATCTGCGATCACATCAGGCGATGCTTTTAGCCAGACGATAATCTCAGGAGGCGGCAGGAACTCTCTAATTAAACCGTACTGCCTCTGGCAGATAAAGAACTCGTCTTCAGTAAGATAGTTTTTTTCATAGAATAGTCTCGTAAACACCTGGAAATCTTGATCTAAGCCCCCATCCTGTATCCCCGTTAAATTACTGCTGCGAATTTTAATTTCCTGGTCAGCTCTAAGGAGCAGGTAATCAAGCTGGTTGGCCAGTGCATACTTTTTATGGTTTTGGGTGAACAATTCCTGAAAAGGTCTGTGTTCGTGTTTTTCGATTCCGGGGATAAAATTCGAGTTCTGGCAAATCGCATTGACGAAAGTGGTTTTCCCAACCCCGGTATTCCCGACCACTGCCACCAGTTTGCCCAAGATTTAACCTCTTCTGTGAATATTTGCCCTAGCTTACCACCCTTTTAATAGACGAAATACCCAGTTCAACGTTCATTCTTCAGAGCCTTGCATCGAGCCAATTTATCAATGGCTCAAGGTCAATGGCGTCTGCGATCCCAATCAGTTCTTCAGTCGCTCGCCAGTCATCCAATCCGACCGGTTTTGGCATTTGTGGCTGCATACGGAAGTATTGATCTCGCAAGATTTGGCGGCACTGGTAATCAGCCACTTCTCCTCCCCCATCCATGACCATATTGACCAGGTTCAATCCCCACTGGGCAATACCCCAATTTCCATCCTGCACATCCAGCCAGCGCGGGTTGTTCCCGGTTCCCAGCGAAAGTAAACGGACATCCAGGAATCCCTCGTGGAAAGCTTGTGCCAGGGCACAGGTGGATGGATTGATCGCAGCCACACCACCATCCACATATCCCTGATAAATGGGGAAATAGACCGGCGCCGCTGCTGATCTGATGACCACATCGACAAGTTTTTCACCGCTATCACCGTTCGAGTCCGGGAAATTGTGAAAGAA
The DNA here is from genome assembly GCA_022865865.1 of Anaerolineales bacterium. The sequence goes on along the minus strand of JALHTN010000448.1, from coordinate 10,613 downwards.
TTTGGGTCTCCAGCGAGGTGGGTCACGTTTTTCATCTTTTAGATCAAACGCGGCGATCAAGACTTTCTTCGAAAGCTGCCCCAATGTCGTCTCCCCAATCACCCTATCCAGCAGACCTTTTAAGTTTTCTATCCCGTAATCCGCTCCCAGCACATATTTCAGGTCACGCACATCATCCCAAAGTGAATCAGCGAATACTTCCTCTCCAAAACCCTGGTACATTTGACGCATAAAGCGAGCTTCAAGACCAAAGGCAAATCCACCTGCCAGGACTGCACCAGTTGAGGTACCGGCGAACAAGTCAAATTCTTGAACTACTCCAGGCCGGTGATTTTCCAACCTTTCCATCACGCGAACCGGTATGATCCCGCGTATCCCACCCCCATCGATCGATAAAACCTTGTACATTCCGCCTGCTCCTTTCACAAGAACCATCACTTCCATTCCAGATATTAACCCGGATGCACGATCCATGCCTTTCAATTATCACTGCAGCCAATGGGACTCTTTGAGATGCTGTCAATGTCAATTCCCAATAACAAAAAATCAATCAAAACTATGCATTCAAAATTCAACACGAAATGGTCTATAATCTAAAACTGGGAACTACCCAAGCTCGATCAACGTTAATTGATCAAGCCACCCTGGCTGGAGCGTTTCTTTGCGTCAGGAGCGATACTCATGCTGAAATTAAGACTTTTCATCCCAATTATTATCACGCTAATTTGCAGTGCTTGTGCAGTACAAACCACTCCGAGCGCAGATCCGCCAACCCCAAGTGCTCCGATTGAGAGCTCACCTACGCTGCCCCCAACAAGTACCACTCCGCCAACATCGACACCAACCAAGCCTCCACCGCCTTCCAGCATCACGGATGGCAATCAATATCCCTGGATATACTCATCCAGTGATCTTTTTAACCGGGTTGTTTCGATCAATCCAGCCAACCCTGATCATATGGCTTATTGTGCTCCAGGTGAGATCAGGGTGAGTCTGGACGCAGGTCAGACATGGGAACAACCAATCCCTACGACGGGGGTCACAGCAGCAGCTCAAGAAAGAGGATATATCATTTTTGATGGCGATCCTGCCACTGCAGACGCCTGCCATTCGGTTACACTTGACCCATCCTCAGCAGGAACTTTTTATGCCGAGTTTACGGTCGCCCAAGTGGAATATGGCGCACCGCCAGTTTTTTACATGGGATTCTTTTCGACCGATCGTGGCGCCACCTGGCAGTTCGTCGATCCCCCTGCTACCACAACGCTTGAGGATTTTGGCGGATTTTGGAATCTGGATGGACAGAAAGTGCAAGCCCAATTCTTGGTAACCAGCCAACTCGATCAACCTGTTGAAAATACGCTCATTTCCGAAACCAGCAACGGAGCTGCCGATTGGGAGATTGGAAAGCTTTCCTGCCCATCTGTAGGTCCATGTTTACGCTGGGGACCTGCACCATCCAACATTCCTGGGATGGGTTCTCCACTCCCGCAGTCCATTCTTCACTCCATGGATGGCGGCGATACCTGGTTAGTTATCGATCCGCCAGTCGAGCTGCGCGCACCTGCCCCAAATCAACTGGTCGCAATCTCTGATATGGAAGTCTCTATCATTTCTGGTGGCATTGGCCTCACCAATTCAACCGATGAAACTCAAGTTATGCGAGCGTCTCTGAATGCAGGTGCCACCTGGCAGCCGGTCACTTTTCCCCCCATCTCAAATCAAGATTCAGATATCAATTATTTTCCCGGGCTGCAATACTTATCCAACCATTCTTATTTAAGCCAGGCCCCGGAAGACAGCACCTGGTACTGGTTATCCCCCTCTTTGCCTCTCTGGTGCCCGGTGAACAGCGACCGTCTACCGTCTTATCCTGTATTGCTGCAAAATGTGGGCGACCAGGTCTGGTGGGTCGATCAAGAAACACAGCAAGCAGATCACTTATCACTCTCAGAAATCAACTGTTCTGTAAAATGATCCATTTTGAGAAAACCAGTTCATCTCTTTACTAATAGGTGCTCAGATCGGTAAAATTTGAGTAAAGATTCAGCCATCGGCAGCCCTTGCATCAACCCTTTTCGCCACCTACAATCCAAATCACATTGAGTGAAAGAAACCACAACTTGGCCTTCTTTATCTAGAAGAACAAGGGATTATTCGTTCATTCTGAAAATTCAAACTCAAAATTTTTGACAGTCATGAATGTGTGGTCAACAATTGATAGTGGATTGCGGGAAATGATCACCGCAACCACCCGGAAATCAAGGTGTTATTAGTCATAGATAATGAGCGAACTTATTCTAAAGGAGAATAACATGACCTTTCAACTCATTTGCACAGCTATCCTGGCCTTGATCATCGGCGTTCTGGCGCTTGTTGCAGGTTACCGCCTTTTCCTGCTCTTGCTGCCCATCTGGGGCTTTTTCGCCGGCTTTGCCCTCGGTGCCCATGCCACAGTCCTGATTTTCGGGACTGGATTTTTGGCTACGGCCACTGGCTGGATCATCGGGTTCGTTGTTGGCCTGATTTTTGCAGTCCTATCCTATTTGATATATATTGTCGGGGTAGCTTTACTGTCCGCAGCATTTGGCTACTTCCTCGGAGCCGGGATCACGCTGCTCTTCCTGGATCCTGGCCTGATCGTGACTCTGGCCGGCTTGGCTGGAGCCGTTGTGATGGCTTACCTAGTTCTGGGTTTCAATATTCAAAAACTGGTCCTCGAATTCATCACTTCCTTCGGCGGAGCAACCGCCGTCCTGACGGGTATCCTGCTGTTGTTCGGGCGTATCCCCTTCGAAGCGCTCGGTGAAAACCCCGTCCGACTGGTGCTCGACGATTCAATATTCTGGTTGATCGTCTGGTTGGGGCTTTGTATTGGAGGCCTTGCCATACAGATAACCTCAAACCGCACCTACGTCATAGAGCCACCCGAGAACAGGATTTAAGATACGGCAGCTGCATTAATATTACAGACCGGCACATTATTCAATATTTGTGTGCCGGTCTGTATTTTTTTTCTTTATACTAGAAAATATATGATGATTGATACGGACTTTTTTCGGTAATCCTGGTATATAATAAAATATCGCAGGAATATTTTCAGGAACCATTGATTTATTACTCATTGGCACATATTGGAGGAGAATATGCTCACCACCATCCTGATTGGAATCATCCTGCTAGCTATTGGCATTGCATTTTGCTTCTATGGATACCGCACCTTTCTGATTTTTTTACCGATCATGGGCTTCATAGCTGGCTTTTATATCGGCGCGCAAGCCATGCAGATCGCACTCAATGAAGGCTTTCTGGCCACCGCGCTCAGCCTCATCGTCGGGCTGGTAAGCGGCGTCATTGGTGCCTTTGCTTCCTATGTTTTCATGATTATCGGCATCGTTCTCGTCGCGGGCATATTAGGGTTTGCAATTGCAGCTGGAGTTCTATCACTGCTGGGTCTCGATCCTGGCTGTATTGCATTTCTGGTTGGATTAGGCAGTGCAGGAGCTGTTGTTTGGTTGACGATGAGATATAAATTAGTTCGCTATGTGCTGATCGTCATCACCGCCGTCCTGGGGGCAAACGCCATCCTGTTATCCGCGCTCCTGTTCCTGAATCGCATTACAGTTGAGCAGATCGTTTCACCATCGGGCACCATCTCCCCGATATTGACGGATTCGCCGTTATACATACTCCTGTTAGTGGCTCTATTTGGCGCCGGGGTCTATGTCCAATTTGTCGCCAGCCGCAACTTCAATTTTGAGGATATCAAGGTCTTTGAGCGCTGGAACGCTGCCAATCGCTAATAGAAGTCCTCAATATTTATAGTACGAAAATCTCTGAGCCAGGCAATTGGCTCAGAGATTTTAATTCCAACCCATTCCAGCTTTTCGATATAATCATGCCTGTTAATGGAAAGAGAAAGAAACTTCGAATCTCAATAGGAAAATATCATGAAGCGCAACTCTTACTACGATATCGACAAGATATTCCTGCGCGGTTTGACGGTGCGCGACATTGCCGAACCGCTGCCCTCCTTCGACTCCGAGACCCCTGCCAAGACAGTCCGAAGTGACATGGACCAGCATCACATTCAGGTTGCAGGTGTTCGCAAAGATGGTTTTGTGTCTGGATATCTCGAGTATGCTGATTTGGGTGAAGGTCCCTGTGGTCAATTCTGCCACCCCATTCAGGAAGCCAAAATCTTGTCCGGTAGTGCTCACCTCTCCGAGTTGGTTCTCGCCCTGGATCAAGTTCCTTACCTCTTTGTGGTTTTCCTGGGTGAGGTCAGCGGCATTGTCACCCGCACGGATTTAGATGACCCACCAGTCCGGATGTGGTTGTTCGGTCTGATCTCTTTGATCGAGATGCGTTTCCTGACCCTGATTGATCGTCGTTTCCAGGATGATAGCTGGCAGCAGTATCTATCCAACCAGCGCATTGAAAAAGGAGCTGCCCTGCAGCTCGAACGACAGCGTCGTAAGCAAGAACCACGCCTGTTGAACTGTTTGCAGTTTTCTGATAAAGCCCCAATTGTGGTCAGGGATGAAGCACTGTGCGATCAAATCGGTTTCGCCTCGCGCCGCCGCGGTGATGAGGTCATAAAGAACCTGGAGAAGCTGCGCAACAACTTAGCGCATACCAGGACATCGTCTCACTCGATTGGGAGACGATTGTAACAATATCCGAAAACCTTGAAATAATGATACAGCTCGGCATTGATGTCGATCAACCGCCAACATGATTTGTGGTCGAAAATCTTCACCTCACCCTCCAAAATAAACACGACCGAAAATCTGAGCAATGATAATTCTATTTCCGGATATGTTTCCCTTTATATTGAAATCCCATAACGATTTATTTAAGTGATCCAACAGAAATATTAGCGTATTATGACATCATCCACCTTGATACTCAATTAAATTACAAACTGGCATACTAATTTGTAAGTTCATAGTACTTAATTCCTATTTATAATACGTTTACATGTCTATGATGGATGCGTTCGGCGGGGAATGAGAATGCACCAAATCTCCCAAATATTAATTTGAATTACTTCTCCGCGATCAGCATTTTACACTTTTAGGAGGGTGGATTCAACTGTAGATTTCACCCAAAATAGGATCCTTCATAAGGAGCCGCTACCTTGAAAACCCAAAATCGTCCTAAATTCATATTTTCTGCCGTTCCTGCACCTAAGCCTGACAAAGATGTCGACATTTTGCGTGCCTTTTTATGTATCCTGCCCAATTCCTTTCGTTCTTGTATGCTTGAATTTCTAATGGAATTATTATGATCTTCACATATCTAAGCAAAGCCCGGTTCACTGCAAGTATCTACATCATCATTGGCTATCATCTGTTATAAGTTTATATAAAGGAATTTTTCCATGAAATTGCCATTTAAAATAATTATTTTGTTCACCCTCAGTCTGGCTTTGGTCACCATGTCCCTTGGTGTTGCTTTCTCCGCTGGCACACCAGTCATCACACCTGGCTACGAACCTGACGCATTCCACCTTGGAGGTGTGAGCTACCGAGAACTTGCCACCGGAGGGGAAAAGGAGGTCTATCTTGGTGTGCCCGACCTGGGAGATGCGGCAAGACGAACTCAAACGGACCTAACCTGGGGCACCAGCAACACGATCACCTTTACTTTCGATCCTGTACTGGATAAACTCACCACCACTGTAGATAATGGCACCACAGATTGGGAATTGGATTATCAAAATTACTCCTCAAATGTAAGGGATTTAGTTTATGCTGGCAATCAGGCAGCTGCCGACGAAGCACTGAGTAAATTGAATTATATGCAGATCAATGTCCGGCTGGGTGAAGGAACCCCTGCGCAGCTCAGCCTGGATGATGTATACCTGGATGGAACCTTGCTTGGGAATTTTCCAGGAGTTCATCATGGCACACAATCCTGGCATGTTGGAAATTATGATCTTTATTCCGGCTTCATTTTGACCGGCGTTTTAAACTTAACAGGAATAGCCAGCCCTAGTGGAGAATTAAACAAAGTTGAAATAACTTTTGGTTATGTAAATACTGATACCTTACCACCTTCAGTCTCAAATGTGGTTGCGACGCCAAACCCTCAAACTGGAAGTGGGAATATCACCCTTACCGCAACAATAGATGATACCGGAAATGGTGGCTCGATTATCCTATCCGCTGATTACAGGCTGGATGCCGGCGCCTGGACTCCAATGAGCGCTTCGGATGGCACCTTCAACTCCCCGACTGAAAATGTAACTGCAGACCTGGATGCACCAGCTACTGATGGTCCTTACACCCTTTGTGTACGCGGGACGGACAGCGCGAACAACACCAGCTCAGAACAATGCACTACGCTGGAAGTAGATAGCGTGGGACCATTAACTTCTGCAGTTGCGGTTGACCCACAGAAAATAGGAACGGGCGTCAGCGTCGATCTTACCGCGGCGGTGGATGATTCTACAACCGGAGGTTCGGATATCCAATCTGCTGAATACAGCTTGAACGGCGTGGATTGGACCGCTATGGCTGCCCAGGATAGCAATTTCGATTCAGCGACAGAAATCGTCGTCGCTTCCTTCCCCTCCCCGAACTCACACGGTGATGTCAATGTGTGCGTGCGCGGCACTGATGCTGCAGTTAATACTGGCGCCCAATCCTGCACCACCTTGACTGTCGACAGTCTGGGACCACTCACCTCGGCAGTCTTGCTCGATCCCAACCCGGTTGACCCCTTTGCCCTGGTCACGATAAGTGCTGATGTGGATGATTCAACCAGCGGAAATTCGAACATCTCGTCCGCTGAATACCAGGTCGCTGGCGGCGCCTGGATCCCAATGGCGGCTCAGGATAGCTCTTTCGACGCTCCCAGTGAAGCAGTTACTGCCCAATTCTCGGCTCCCCAAAGCTCGGTGCCGATAGAAATCTGTGTCCGGGGACGTGATACATATGGGAATACTGGATCTTCATATTGTGGATCTTTGGAGGTTACAGGATCGCCCACCGCCCCGCCACCGTTGTATCTGCCCATCCTGGTCAGCAACTACACTAACCCCTGAATTCATATGCATAAGATCATCCCCTGAGGAGATCTTATTCAGTTCACAAAGATAGATTCTCACCAGAGGCAGCCTTCAGGCTGCCTCTTTTTCGTATTGCTGTTCGCCGGTCAATAAGCGGCTGATACTCTTGAACGAATATTCCCGATTCCAGTGAATTTATTTGATAAATACGAGAAAAATGGTAAAATCCAACATCACAAGAGGTTAATCAAAAATTCCCAACCCTATACATAAAAGGAGTTAATAATGTCAGATGTACCTTTACAAATCATCGTAGCCGCCTTCCAGGAGGAAGATGCGGCGGATGAAGCACTGAAAACACTCAAAGAAGCAAAAAGAGAAAAATTGATCAGCATCGATAACGCGGCTGTCATCCGCAAGGATGAGGGCGGCAAGCTGCATATTAAAGAAACTGCCGATATGGGCGGCGGCAAGGGCGCAGGCGTCGGTGTCCTGGTTGGTGGCGCGATCGGTCTCCTGGCCGGACCGCTGGGAGTCGCCGTGGGCAGCGCACTTGGCGCTGCTGTTGGTGGTGTCACCGCCAAGCTGTATGACGGTGGGTTCAAGGATGATCGCTTGCGGGAGATCGGATCTTCCCTGCAGCCAGGAACATCTGCCATTGTAGCGGTCATCGAGCATCGCTGGGTTGCTGACCTGGAGAAAGAACTGGCTGAAGAAGGCGCGGATGTGATGACTGCCGCATTAGCAGAAGACATCGCTGAACAGCTCCAGAAGGGCGGCGAGGTCTCCTTCACCGCTGTCTCTGGAGAGGAAGGTTTTGCTGCTGCACGGGTTGCCACCACCGGTGATGAAGCTGTTATCAGCGGCGTGATCGCCACGGATGAAGGGGTGGTTGCCGCGACCGGGGTTGCTGAACTGGAAGACTCCACAACTGAAGAAGAAACCAAACCGGAAGAAGATTAAATTAATCCCGAATCATTAATGGTGACAGCACATTCAGGTGCTGCCACCATTATTCTTAATCTCATAGAATGGTCTCTCCCAAATTTGCGTAAAGGGTTGATTTATTGCAGCTAGTATCCCGCATTGCACCCACATGACCATCTGAGTACAAATTTGGCTCCCCTTAATCCAGCAGTCTGGCAGCTTCCATTTCTTTTTCGTAATTCTATTGCTATAATTATATTTCGGTATGCATAGAAATCAAATAATTACTAAAGGAGAGTTTTAGATGAGTGAAGAACCCAAAGGAAAATCAAAGAAAGTCACTTTTGACAAAGATCAAATGGCTGAAAGGGCTGACGATCTCGAAGGTGCCGCCATGCTGACCGGTATAGAAGGAGCCCTGGATATGTCTGACGGAGCTGATGAGTTGGAGATCGCGGCCGACATTGCAGCTGCTGGTACAGCGGAGATAGCAGCTGGCGCCAGCGATCTCACCCGGGCAGTCGATCTGGAAATTGTCGCCGACCGGGTAGCCCAGCTGAGTAATGCGGTTGCCGTGGCTGGTGTAACAGATGTCGTTGAAGGTGCAGAGATCCTGGCAACATCTGAAGATGTGAATGTACTCAGCGCAATGGTCGGTTTAATGGGTGCCGAAGACCTTGAGCATGGATTAGAACTGGCACGCATGGCGGGTGAAATGTGGGTTGTCGGTGATATCACCGATCTGATGCAGATGCCGGTCATCTCCACTTTCCTCGAAGAGCGCGGCATACAGCTGCAGGAGATGGCGGTTGAGCAGGTTTTGCGCGCAGCCAGCACCCGCAGCTTATCCGAGATCATGGCTGCCACCGGCGAGCAGATCGCTGAGTACGGTATCCGCGAAGCTGCCGAAGGTGCCGTTCGTCTAGCTGTTTCCGAAGGCATGGCCGAGAGAAGCGATGAACTAGCAGAAGCTGGTGCTGTCTTAGGTGCACAGGGGGCTGCCGAAGTTGTCGACGGTATCGAAACCCGGCAGGTCGCCAAAGAGATCGCCAAGCAAGGTGTCGCTGATGTCGCCACAGGTGCAGCCGAGATGGGTGCCGCTGAAGTAATGGAAGAAGTCGCTGAAGAGTTGGAGAATAAATCAAAGAAATAAATCTCTCCAATCGACTTACCGAAACAGGGTATACATAAACCAAAATTATTGCCTCAACGTGGATTATTTGAAATAATTCTCTAGAGGCAATAATTTTGAGTGCGTTTGGTTATCCATAATTTCAAACATATTTACTGATACCCAAAAACATACCATAAGAAAGGTATTACAGAAGATAAATGGATTAAATATCATTATACTGAATTACAACATTTTACTAAGTGGTGGAACGTAAGTGGGCCAAAGTTGTTGTTCATACAGCGCGTCTATCTCGGTTTTTAGAAAGTGATTAAATCTGAGCATGTGTTCAGGTACTGGGTGTGGGAAATGCGAGAATTTTTCCTGTAAAGAATCGAGACACGATAGATATAAGACAAATGGATCGACTGCTGCCAGCTGCTCTTCGAAAGCGGTCCGGGGATGTTCCTCATTCCAGACTGCCCTTCTTTCGGCTAGTAGTATCCTGACTTCGTCGGCAAGCATCGTTATAACCGAAGACCAAACAATCATTGGGAGAATCGGGGCAGTAGATTTCAGCGTAAACCTTGTGCATGCTTCATCGGACACGATATGCAATGTGCCGCCAAAGGTAAAAGCTACAATAACTTTGTCAATACGATCTCTCATAATTACACTACTGGGAATTACATGGTAATTTGCCTCTCTTTGCCCTGGATGACGAATTTTTCGAACTTCAATCCCATATATTATCGAAGTGACTGTGAATTGAGCGCTTTCTGGGTCATAATGACGACGGGTCGGCTTGTCATGCATCACGATATCGAGCTGACGATGGCATGGATGATCATGATGGCAGGGTGGAGTAAACATGTATCCAAGTTCTGTATCAGAGGTTACACATGGGTTTGCCATACGATCTTCTGCAAATAACATCTATCTCATTTCTTTTCATTCGGTTTCCGAATCCAAAGGCGATCGGGGGACGTAGCCTGGCTTTGGGATTCAATCGGATAGTACGAAGGGCCTGCGCTCCAAAAACGAATCCCATAACGTTCCACCACTTGTGCTCGACCACTGTTTTCTAACCTGAATTCCACGTCAACATAAAATTATCTACATTCTTTTCAACTGGCGAAGAATTTTTGAAGAATATTCCACCTGAATACCATTTCAAAAATAAAACACATTCATTTACGTCCAATTGGAGAAGAATTTTGGGGAAACTTCCTATATTGTAGCATTTTCGGCACCACCTTGCCATGAATTTTATGAATAATGCTTGTGAAGCAGAATATTGGGTAAGGTAAACAGACATCATAAAACAAACTGAAGCCAACACCGGAATATTCGACACTATTTTCTTAGGACAAGCAATTTTCATACACATCTTTATACGGATATTTTGCTGAGAGTTTCATAACCACATATCTTGCCGTTCTGATAATCTTCCCAGCAAGAAAAACATACTTCAAACGGAATGTCTTGATTTGCTGTCTGTATTCTGAAATGCATAGAGAATCAAATTTGAACAGTAAAAACAGATTGTATGCAAGC
>JALHTN010000447.1 GCA_022865865.1 Anaerolineales bacterium | reverse complement strand
GGGCGCGGTGGGGTGCACGTTCATAGCCCTTTTTGATCTTATCTGAGCGCATTTTTGTTAATCACTTCTACATTATGATATGTAGTAATAATTCTTCCGTTAACAAAGAAAGGCTGCCAGATTGGGCAGCCCTTTACTTTCCTTCACTTTTTTTTACTAAACCCGACTTACTTACTCCTCACGGCTCTGGCTGCCCAATCGCGTTGCGGGTTCTCAATCCCTAAAATGAGAACCAGAAGGCTGACCAGAATAATGAAGATTACGTATAAAGTCACTTTGAAATTTCCTATTTCAATCTTAGGTAAGTGTACACACCTAACAGGCGCTTGTCCACCGGCAATTTAACCAAAATTTATGCCTTTTTTATGTGCAACCTGACCAAATGACGGAATACTGGAAAACCTTAACAATGACCTTTCATGCGGAAAATATGCAGCGCTAGTTGAACTGCCAGGCGATTTTCAGGATTATCCAAATCTAGATTTATAATTGAGGTGATTCGCTCCATCCTGTAGATCAGGGTGTTTCGATGGATAAAAAGCGCCTCCGCAGTCCGAGAAATGTTGCCGTTGTGTTCAAAATAGGCTTCCAAAGTGTGGGTCATCTCGGCGCAGTTCTCATGGGATGATAAAGGTCCTAAAGTCTCTTCTTGAAAAGTGATCAATTCCGGATTATGCTCGATCTGCAATAACAGGCGGTATACGGATAAATCGGGGAAGTAAAGCGGTTTACGCCCGCTAAAGCGTCGCGCCATAGCCAATGCCTGACCTGCCTGCCGGAAAGAATCACGCCACTCACTCAATTCTAGCGCTGTAGTACCAACACCGCACCGTACGGGCGTGTCTGGATATTCGGTTTTAGCCTGCTCAATTACCGCCATGCCTAACGATAGCGCCGGTTCAGCACGGCTTACCTGAGGCGGCACCTGGCAAAAGCAGATAACCTCCAGACCTAATGGATTGAGGATCACTTTGAGCTTCTTGCGCGTCACCTCACCGTTGACTATCGTCTCGAGGCGGCGTCTTGAAGGTGGATTCTCGCCATCCCAGATGAAACGTAACGCTATATGAGCCTGTTCAACATCAAGTCCCATTGTCTGCACCCAAAGCTCGGCATCCCGTGGAGAGAGGGTCTCCTGCAGCAGCGCGGCGAGCAGGTCACCTTTGAGGCGCTTTTCAGTCTCACGGATTGCTTTTTTGCGCGACATCTCAATCGCACAAACAAGCGCCCCCTGTTCGACCACCAGATGATCCAACGCATCAAATTCACCCTTCAAACCAACAAGTGATAGATATCCGCGTACGATCGAACTTACCGTAATCGGGCTTACCAGACGCGCCAGATTCCCGGGAATTTCTTGAGTTACAAGCCCGGTTTGAATCCCGGTTCGCTTGCGGTCTAAAAGCGCACCCGGAAGGCTGTTCAGGGAGCTAAGCTGCTCTAATACAACATCCCAAATCCCTACCATTGAGGCAGAGGGCAAATCGGTAAGGATGCGGCCGCGTTTATCCTGCACCAACACCCCACAACCGGAGATGTCCGCTATGGCGTGAGCTAATCCTGGTAGTCCGTTCCCCTCGGCGATAAGCTGCGAGAATTGGGTATGCATGCGCACCCCGCGCTCCACCAGCACCGCCCGCTGGTGGACAATGGCTTCCAGCACACGGCGTTGGACCATACGCAGGTCTGCTGCACCTGGAGCATGCAAAAGGGGGAAATCATCCGGGGACTGTATAGGAATTGAAACCATTTCTCCCAGGACAAGCACAGCAACGGCACCGCGTTCCTTTGCAGCCGCTGGGGTATCACCCATCAAATCAACCGCCTGTATGATCAGCAAATCCCCGGGCTTCAATCCATCTAGCGATATGGTCGCCCAATTTACAGCAATCTCATCACCAGG
>JALHTN010000446.1 GCA_022865865.1 Anaerolineales bacterium | reverse complement strand
GAAGGGGACTCCCTTTTCTTTTTCTTTTTTATACTGCTCCAGGTATTCCTGGCGCTCTTTTTCATTCATGGTTCACTCCTCCCTCTTCGGAACTGCGCTGATGCCGAGCCGGATGACGAGATACATATGGAATCCGAGAAACAGCAAAAGAATCGTTGGCAGCACCCAGATATGGGCACCGAAGAAGCGTGCCAGCGTGACCGCGGACAGGTCCTCGCCGCCGCGCATGATGCGCAGGATCGGATCCCCAATGAATGGTGCCACTCCCGCGATGCGGGTGCCGACGATGGTAGCCCAATACGCTTTTTGATCCCAGGGCAAGAGATAGCCGGTAAAACCAAAGCCCATCACGGCGAGCAACAAACCGACACCGGTGAACCAGGTCACCTCACGCGGGTACTTGTAAGAACCGGAGATGATGACGCGCACCATGTGGAGCACGGTCAGGAGCACCATGGCGCTGGCCCCCCAATGATGTACACCGCGGATGAACCAGCCTCCTGGGACCTGGGTGGTGATAAAGACGACACTATCATAGGCATGGTCTGGCGTGGGGACATAATATATTGTCAGCAGGATACCGGTAATACCCTGCAAGAGTGCCACGAACAGCGTGGCGCTGCCCAGGGTATACAACCAATTTACTTTGGGGATCTTGCGCAGAAAAATACCATCCCAGACGTTCCGCCATCCAATGCGCTCGTCAAGCCAATCTCCGAAATGTACACTCATTTCAACCTCCCAGCAGGATAAACAATTGCTCATCCTCAACCTTGGTCTCAAACCGGTCAAGGGGTTTGGGTGGAGGGCCAGAAACCACCAGACCTATTTTGTTAAAGGCCGCGTTGTGGCAGGGGCAGAAATACTGCCCTTGATCGCTGATCCAGCGCACGCGGCAGCCAAGGTGCGTGCAGATATTTGACAGGGCAATGTAATCACGCCCGTCTTCGGTGAGGACGTAGACGGAAAGCTCTTCCTCAGTCAGGATCCAACCGGTTTGTGTTTCAACAGTGGTTTTAAAAAGCGTAGGGGTTCCGAGCTCGACTTTTGAGGTTGGGCCGAGTCTGACCCAATTTTCAGATGTTTTTCGCTTCAGCGCGGGACCGATGACATAAGCCACGGCGGGTATCGCCATAACGATCCCCATCAGCGCCCCAATGGCACCGATTGCAATGGCTAAGAAATTTCGTCGGCTGAGCTGGTCTTTTTCTTCTTCCATCTTGGTCTCCTTTGGCGTTTACCAACTGGACGAATCACCACGTGTGGAATGTATTCTAATGTGCGTACACTTTAAAATCCTGATGAACAGGCGTAATTGACTTACTCCTCAGGTGCCCCATCTGCGATCCAGTTTTTCAGGAGCTCCAGTTCATCGGATGTCAGCTGGGCGAAGTGGGGATCCTCACTGGTCTGAATAACAAGGATGAGACTGTTCTCTGGGTCGCCAGCGATGATCACAGCCCCACTCTCGCTGCCCTGGGTGATGCCGGCGTAGGTAGTCAGGTCCAGCCCTTTCAAGCTGTTGGAGGTGCTGTGGCAGGCAGCGCACTTGCTCTCCAGCATGGGGCCAATCGTGCTCTGGTAAGTCAGCGCAGCACCTTCGGGAGGTGCGCTGGGCGTAGGCTCGGGAGGCAACTGCTCCAATAACAGCTCCCGCAGTCCGGGGGCATCGAAACCAGCGTATTCCCAAACATTGCCGTGGCAGGCGCTGTTGGAGCAGAATGAAGTGTTGTCAGTGCCGCCAGGTTTGTCGGTGGTGTGGCAGTTGCTGCAGCTCGGGTCGAACAGGTCCCGGTGTAAAGTGATCCAGTTTGGATTTGTATGTGTTTCGGGTTCGGGTCCGCTGCTGATCTCGATCTCGGAGACAAAATCTCCAGGACCGGCTACGACAGGGATGGAATGGCAGAGATTGCATTCCAGGCGAATGGCCTCCTCATCCGCGTTTAAGTGCTGACCACTGTGACAGCGGAAACAACCCGCTGAATCGTTATGCCCGATGTTGTTGGGATGAGTGGTCCAATCCGAATTCTGTTCCGGGTAGACGCTTTGAGAATAGGCATCTTGCAAGGCTGCTATGGCAACGTCAATTTTGTCCTGGTTTTCGGTGTAATATTCACCGTAATAAGTTTCGTAAAAACTGGCAATGGCCGCGATGCCCTCCAGCCCGATCTGGGTGGTGTCATAAATCTGGCTGTAGGTCTCAACGGCTACCCGGCGGATTTCGGGGATCTCAGGATCGATGATGCCGCGATTCATGAGCTCATCAACTGTCGCTTCGGGAGTGTTCACCAGGTGGGTGATGCGGTTATGGCAGGTGGTGCAGTCCATCTCCACCAGGTCATCCGGGTTCACATCACTGGGATCGAGTCCCGATTCAATGTCAATATATTCGGTGATAGTGCCATCGTTTTCGCTAACGCGCACGTAGGGGATCTCCTGTTCCTCAGGATCGAGGGGCAGGAATTCAATCTGGTTCTCAATATGCCAGTGGATGCCGCGCCCCAAACCTTCGCGCTTGCTGCCGCCGCCGGTCTTAAGCACTAAATAGGTGGTCAGGGGAGTGTTATCTTTGTCTGGTGTGAACTGCCTGATCTCGCGCAGGCTGTCATCGGAGAACTTTTCGGGGAGATGGCACTTCTCGCAGGTTTCGCGGGCGGGCTGCAAGCGGCGCGCCCGGATGGGAAACTCGTAAGTGTTGAAGGTGGTGGCGATGATGTGGCGCAGGTCGCCAGCCTTGCGGGTGACGCGGGTGGTGAAAAAGCCTTTGCCAATATGGCAGTCGACACAGTCGATGCGGGCATGAGGAGAAGCTAGATAACTGGTGAATTCCGGGGGCATGGTGTGGCAGGCTGTGCCGCAGAATTCGGGAGAATTGGTGTATTCCCAACCCCACACAGCTCCGGATAATACGATCAGGGTCAGGATGCCGAGCAATGCGTAGGGCAATATGCGCACCCACCGAGGTGAACCTTCGGGGGGAAAGAAGAAATTTCGAAGACCAGTCTTGAATTTCTGCCAAAGCTTTCTCATAAATTTACTCCACTTGGGATAGATACCACTATTATAATTGATAGTGAAACGGGCCGGGTAGTCTCCGGCCCGTTTCAAATGATGTTTCTAAGTACAGATTGATAAAATGTTTACTGCTCCGCTGGTATATGATAATCCACTGCTTTCTCGATCAGCTCTTCATCTGTCTTTTCGGAGGCTGTCACGCCGTGGCAGTGGCGGCACGCGAAATTGAGGCCGATCTCGGACAGTGAAGCCGATCCATCTTCGTTGAACTGCTCGATCTGGGTTGGGTTGATGCGCATCAAGTGGGTGCGGATATCGCCAGTAAAGTTCTCAGTGTTACCGACCGCGGACTTGACCATGCGCGGCATGTGGCAGTCGATGCACTCAGCAGCGGCGGGGTGGATCACCGAGTCCTGGAACTGGGTCTCTTCCAGGTGGCAGTTCTCACACTGGGTGCGGGTGTTGGGTACCGCATCGTCCATGCGCAGCTGCACGACACCTTCGTGGGGGTCATGGCAGATCACACAGTCGATGACAACGTGCTTGCCCTGGAATAGCTCCTCGTACTGCTCGTGATGTTGGATAAAGCCGCCGCTGGCGTCGACCAATTCGATCTCGCCGCGGCGATGGCACTGACCGCACAGCTCACCATCGCGGTCGATATCCATCTGCACGCCCTGCGGGTTCTGTATGTGCAGCCCACCCGGACCATGGCATTCTTCGCACATGATGCCGGGTTCGGCCCAGGTACCCACCACACCAGGCAGATCGTCCTGGCTGCCGTTGGGGCTGTAGCCGGTGGTGTGGCAGCTGCCGCAGTCATAGGGTATATCTTCTTCACCAGAATGGTAGGTTACCCAGCCTGCATCAGTACCTACGATCGGATTAGCAAAGTTGTATTGGTTGAGATATTCTTCGTTGCCGGAAGCGCCGGGTTCGTCGGTGATGATGTAGCCATCCTGGTCCACAAAACGAGCTTTCCAGTTATAGCCGCCGATCACGTAAGCGATGTCATCCCAGGTGTAGCCCTCCGGCAGCTCGCTCAGCTCGGTGAAGGGGTACTCGGGGGGCTGACCAGCCACTACCGGATTGAGCTTGTAAGCGTGACCGGACTGCATGAAGACCTCAGCGGTGTCCGCATGGCAACCAGCACAGGTGCCGCTGCCGACATATTCTGCGCCTACGCCACCTGTTCCTACCTCAGCTTCGCCAGTTGGGCCAGACGGTCCCGCGGGACCTTCCTGTCCAGGAGGTCCTTGGGGACCTTCAGGTCCTGGTGGTCCCGCGGGACCCGATTTTCCTTCTGGTCCTTCAGATCCCGCGCAGGCTGCCAGAGCGGCGATAAGCACTATCATGGCAGCAAACATGAACAGGTATTTAATTATTTTCATTGTCCATCTCCTCGTTTTGCAGAAAGGTAACCTTACCCGAGGTAATTATTGTATCCTAGCATCTTATGATTTGGATATAATCACCTAAGATTGGGTAAATTTACTCGGTAATTTTACCCCAAACATTAACCTTGAATGAGTGCATATGTAATGCAGGGTATAGGATGTTTGTCATATCCTCGCAGAGCATAGATTCAACAGTTTGCTGTACAATAGCTCTGGTTGGAGGCAGCGAGATCATGGAGTTCACTGTGAGGTTTATTTAATAGCCATGCAATGGGATATCGTATTAATTTTCTTCATTTACGGGCTGGCGTTTTTCAGCATGGGGGTGGCCCTGTCACTGGAAAGTCTGCGCACACCAAGGTTGGCAGAACGACGGGTGCTGCGCCCCTTGGCAGTATTTGGCTTACTGCACGGCATGCACGAATGGATCGAAATCCTGCTGATGCAGGGTGCCTGGCTGGGGGTACCTTTCCCGGAATACATCACTTGGCTGCGCTTCGCGCTGCTGGTGATATCCTTTATTCCCCTGATTTATTTTGGATTGCTGATGCTGGTCGGGCCGGATCGGGGAAATGGCTTACCCGTGGCCATCTTGATCGGCATGCTGGGTATTTATGCGATCGCGCTGCTGGTCATCTACCAGCTAAGACCGGATTTGCTGCTCGCGCCGGCGGATACCCTGGCTCGTTATTTCCTGGCGGTGCCAGGCGGCATCCTGGCTGGTTTGGGGCTGGGCAAGCGCGCCCGGCAGGTAGAAGATGAGGGGCGGGCGGACATCGCCCGGCGTTTCAGATGGGCAGCGCTGGGTTTCATCCTTTATGGGGTAACCCAGATATTTGTGGCGCCGATCGATATGTTCCCGGCGAACGTGATCAATTCTGCAGTCTTTGTGGGCACCCTGGGTTTCCCAATTCAACTGGTAAGGGCGGCGATGGCAATACTGGTGACGGTAAACCTGATCCAGGCCATCCAGGTGGTAGACCGGGAGCGCGAGAAACAGCTGCTTTCCGCACAACAAGAACGCTTTGAGGCTCTCGAGCAGGTGCAGCAAGATCTCGAGGAGCGGGAGGCAATGCGCCGCGAGCTGCTGCGCCACACCGTGATTGCCCAAGAAGATGAACGTGGCCGCATCGCCAGGGAGCTGCACGACGAGACAGCCCAATTCCTAACCGCACTGAGCCTAAACCTGGCGACCTTAAAGAACCTGGTGCCCAGGGAACCGAAAACACGTGACCTGATCAATGACCTGCAATCCCAGACTCGCGATATGGCGCAAGGCATTTACCGGCTGGTGCATGATTTACGTCCTGCACAGCTGGATGATCTGGGCCTGGTTCCAGCACTGCAGTACCTGGCTGAGGAAGAACAAAAACGGGCGGGACTGCAGGTTGATCTGCAAATTTTGGGTGAACGCCAACGGCTGGACCCGCTGGTGGAAACGGTGCTTTTCAGGGTGGCTCAGGAAGCGCTGACCAATGTCATCCGCCACGCACAATGCGAGCAGGCCAACCTGGAATTGGAATTTGATCCCGAACAGGTGGTTATGCACGTGCGGGATAAAGGGGTGGGGATCAGGAGCATGCCACCTGATTCACCACTGCGGGGCTGGGGTCTGGAGGGCATGCGCGAACGGGTCGCATCGGTTGGAGGCCAGCTGCAAATAACCAGCCCGGCAAGCGGTGGAACGATTGTTGAGGTTAATGTGCCATTACGTGAAGATCTAAATACTGTGATTGAGGAGATACCAGATGAACACCATCCGCCTGATGTTAGTTGACGATCACGATATTGTACGCACTGGCTTGAAGTCGTTTCTGGATACACAGGAAGGGCTGCAGGTGGTAGCGGAGGCCAGCAGCGGAGTGCAGGCGCTCGAACAGGCGCAGGCAACCCATCCCGATGTGATCGTCATGGATATCACCATGCCGGAGATGGATGGGCTGGAGGCGACCCGGCGTTTGAAGGAAATGGATGAGAATTATTATGTGTTAGCCCTGACCGTGCATGAGGATAAGCAGTACCTGTTTGAGATGCTCTCTGCAGGTGCGTCTGGATATATCACCAAGCAGGTCGCGGCGGAGGAATTGGTAGCTGCGATCCGCTGTGTTGCCCTTGGCAATGTGTATCTGCAGCCGGCACTGGCCAGCTGGCTGCTGGATGATTACCGGCGCCTGATAAACCAAACGCCACCAGGAGCACGCCGCTTTGGGGAGCCGGAGGATGGCGAAAAAGGCCTGGATGTGCTCAGCAAGCGCGAACTCCAGGTGCTGGAGGCGGTGGCCGAGGGAAATACCAACAACCAGATCGGAGAACAACTGGGCATCAGCCCCAAAACCGTCGCCAGACATCGCGAACGGATCATGCATAAATTAAATTTTCATTCTTCGACAGAGTTGGTAAAATTCGCAATTCGAACAGGATTGATCGAATTGAAATAAATTAATCGCACTCTCATTCTTTTTTGGGCATTATCTCAGGTTACGTTAATCTAGTTGTGACAGAATTAAGGGTCGAGAGGAGATCGTTATCAACCTTGAGTGAGGTATTCTATGACAGATCAAGATT
>JALHTN010000445.1 GCA_022865865.1 Anaerolineales bacterium | reverse complement strand
CCGTGTAAGCACCTTACATAAGTGGTACTTGTCGAGGCATTGGGTTTATGCTAGACTGAAATTCAAGAATCAATGGAGAATCGTGATGCCAGCAAAAATATTAATTGTAGATGATGATGTCGATACCCTGCGTTTAGTTGGCATGATGCTGGAAACCGAGGGATTTGATATCATCGCTGCCAAATCTGGAATGCGTGCCATAGAACTTGCCCGCAGCGAATCGCCAGATCTGATCATTCTGGATGTCATGATGCCAGAATTGGATGGTTATGCAGTCACCAGCCAGCTGCGTACAGACAAGGCTACACGCGCGATTCCAATTTTAATATTCACTGCCAAAACTGGACATGATGACAAAATGCTGGGCTTAGAACTCGGTGCGGATATCTATCTCACCAAGCCCATCTCAACCCGCGAGCTGCTATCGAATGTGAATCAATTGTTATCACCCCCTGAGGAAAGTGTGCAAGTTATCCCCTCACAGGTACCTGAGGGGGTGATTGCAGTCATGGCTGCAAAGGGCGGCATGGGTGTCTCGACAGTTGCGCTAAACTTGGGTTTTTCTATCTACAAACATGCAGCACAGCGAGTGATCGTCGCTGATTTTCGACCTGGACAAGGAAGTCTCGCCTTGGAGCTCGGTTATGAACGTGAGGTGAGCAATAACTCGCTCTTGGATCTGCCACCAGAAAAAATCAATCAGCAGCTGATTGAAGAAAAACTTGTGGAACACAGCTCTGGCGTAACCCTCTTGCTCAGCTCTCCCCAGCTGCGAGATGCAAAATACATCTCAAAGACCGAAAATTTTGAGATCATAGCCAATCTCCTGCCCCAATTTGCAGCCTATACCATCTTTGATCTGGCACCTGGAATGACAGTCATTAATCATAAAGTCCTTCCAATTTGCAGTGAAGTGGTTGTGATTGTTGAACCCTCCACCCAATCCGTCAACCAAACAAAGGATTTACTCGAGGAGTTATCTCTGCTGGCCATCAAATCAGAACAAATCAGGTTGTTGGTTTTCAATCGCATTCACTCAAGCCTGCAGTTATCTTTTGGCGAGGTAGAGGAACAGCTTAATTTGCCAATCTGCAGCTCTTTTTCGCCCAACCGCGAATTGGTGAATCAGGCCTCCCTCGAACACGCCCCATTTATCACTTTAAAACCAGAAGGGCTGACTGCCCAGCAGATCAATCAGTTAGCTACTAGTCTGATCATACAAAACGAATGAATGCCAACCAGAATGAGATTTCCGCTGAAATTCAAGATTTGATCAATATGGCTGCTCGCCTGATCTCGTCGGCCAGGTGTGGAGTCGTCCTGACAGGGGCTGGTATTTCCACACCCTCGGGCATACCAGATTTTCGCACCCCGGGGAGTGGGATTTGGTCGCACTTCAATCCCATGGAAGTAGCATCGCTGAGCGCATTCCGCTACCAACCAGAAAAGTTTCTCACCTGGTTCCACCCGCTGGCTAAGAAGATTCTCCAGGCTTTCCCTAATCCTGCCCATTACGCCCTGGCGATCCTCGAAAAAGCCGGATACCTGCAAACGATTATCACCCAGAATATAGATGGCCTGCACCAACGGGCTGGATCTG
>JALHTN010000444.1 GCA_022865865.1 Anaerolineales bacterium | reverse complement strand
TCCAATTTGTTGTTTGGGGACCTCCAAAGGTTGCTTTCCTTGACAGTCAATAATCGCTCAGGTACAATTCCGCTACCTAAAGCCGGGGCCTGTAGCGCAGTTGGGAGCGCGCTTCAATCGCACTGAAGAGGTCGCGGGTTCGAATCCCGCCAGGTCCACTGGCTGGGAAGCAGCACCCGTCCCGGCTGGAACAATCTATATGGGCCCATGGCGCAGTTGGGAGCGCGCCTCAATGGCATTGAGGAGGTCGAGGGTTCGAATCCCTCTGGGTCCACAAGCTTCTTCTGTAAATAAAAGTTTTACCCGAGCTACCCATTCGGCATAACTGGTGCCGGAAGGATTAACAACCAATAATCCTGTCATGGCAGGAGTAGTAGATCATCCAACAGCGAGCTGGGAGAGAGAGGTGGGAGCCCAGCAAAGTGCCCTTGGAGCACATAGTTAGGTCGAACTCGCCTGCTGCGCCAATTATGGCAGACACCATCGGTGAACCTGGGTCCAGCGATTTCAATTGTTGGATTCAAGCAAATTAGCTGATGGCGGGAACCGCCCGTTAGAGCGGTCCAAAGCGGTTTTACTTTTTCGGGGTATCCCAGGATGAGTAAAGCAAGCAGGGTGGTACCACGGAGTAAAACCTTCGCCCCTGATTGGCGGAGGTTTTTTTGATCTCTACCGTGATATGGATTTTAAGAGTCTTGGTAACATTCCATCTTATTGGTAAGGGTAGACACTTGGAGGTGAGCGATGAAAGCATACACAATTTTTCAAGAGTTGGTAGTTGAACGCTGCATTCTCGCGCGCCTGCTCAGCCTCGAAATTTATGGATGAGTAAATTCGGTTCACCACATGGAATTCAAAAAAATGAGGCTAAAAAAATGTTGGAACCATATAATCCCAAAGCTATTGAATTAATATGGCAGCGTGAATGGCAGGTAAGTGAACTGAGTCGCGCAGATGAGCGTCAGGATAGTGTTGATCTTCAGGAGTGGCCAACCTGGGAACCGGATTTCGTTGTTAATCTGAAAATTCAGGTACCAATCCAGATCAATGGAAAGACACGTACGGTGATCGAGGTAACTTCATCTGCTAATCAATCCGAAATTGAGACTGCTGCGTTCGACTCACCTAAAGTAAGGCAGCATACGGCTGGTCAAAAGGTTGTGGAGGTGATCTACGTTCCGGGTAAAGACATGAACATCCGCACGGATCACCCTCAATGAACCTGTTTGGCTAAGTTATTGTATCGGAGACAGTTATTGGAGGTAAGATGACAATTGCGCTGGCAACAGCCTGGCATCCCCGTGGAGAACTGAATCGTTTTCTCAACCTTTTGCCGCTTCTCCAGCAGGAGTATTCTGGAATGGCTTTCTCTCTGCCACCAGAGGTGGAACCCGATTTGGTGAACCATCTTCAAGATCTACCACAGGTGAATGTCTTGGTGACTCCTGATTGGTCCTGGGGACGCTACTCTGCAATACAAATGGCGCTTGAGTTTTCAGCGACCCACCTCCAGTATGCGGATTTTGATCGCTTGCTGCGCTGGGTGGAGACCCGTCCAGATGAGTGGCAACAAGTTCTGCGGACGATTCAGGAGCATGATTGTTTGTTAATTGGGCGTTCACCCGCTTCTTACCAGACTCACCCCCAGGCATTGATCGAAACTGAAGCCATCAGCAACCGGGTGATCTCTTATCTCGTTGGTCAATCGCTGGATGTCAGTGCGGGATCGAAAGGCTTTTCCAGGGAGGCATGCCAAACAATACTGGGTAACAGCAAGCCTGGATACGCCCTCGGCACGGATGCTGAATGGCCGTTGATCCTCGTGCGGTCTGGATATCAAGTGGATTACATTGCTGTAGATGGCTTGGATTGGGAATCTGCTGACAGGTACCGTTTGGAAGCTGCTGATCAGCAAAGCCAAAAAGAGGCCGCAGAATTATACGATGCTGATCCTCAGAATTGGTCCCGGCGAGTGGTTGTGGCAATGGAGATCGTCCAGGTGGGATTGGACACCGCCACCAGGGAATTAAAGCAAACCTTTGAGCAGGAGAATTCATGATCGCCCCAAAGAAGGGGCCAAGTGTGGTTATAATCGCTTAGCAACCTGCAAAGATTAGAATGAAGAATGGTCAGCAATATTAGTGGATATCACTATGGAGAATCGAATGCCTGAGCAACCAGTTTACAAACCAGCGGAAATCGAACCCAAATGGCAAACTCGTTGGGATGCGGATGGTCTCTACAACGCCGATATCGATCCGTCAAAACCCAAGCACTATGCCTTAACCATGCTCCCATATCCATCCGGAGATCTGCACATTGGGCACTGGTACGCCATGACACCTTCAGATGCCCGAGCACGCTATAAACGCATGCGCGGTTTTAATGTCATGTTTCCCATGGGTTTTGACGCCTTCGGATTACCGGCCGAGAATGCCGCGATAAATCACAATATCCATCCCAAGGAGTGGACATATGCCAATATCGTGCGTATGCGAGCACAGCTGCGCTCAATGGGTTCGATGTACGATTGGCGGCGCGAAGCGATCTCGTCCGACCCGAAATATTACCGCTGGTCCCAGTGGTTCTTCAACCAGCTGCTTAAACATGATCTGGCGTACCGCAAGATGTCACCTGTTGATTGGTGTCCGCACTGCAATACGACCCTGGCCCGTGAGCAAGTCTGGGGGGACGACCGCCATTGCGAGCGCTGCGGTACGCCTGTAATAAAAAAGGACCTCGAGCAGTGGTTCTTCCGCACCACTTCTTATGCTGACCAATTGCTGGATTTTTCCGAAATCGATTGGCCGGAACGAGTCGTTTCCCTGCAGACGAATTGGATTGGACGCAGTGAAGGAGCCGAAGTGCAGTTCACTGTGGACTCGGCTGATCTCTCAGAAGAGGAAGCGCTCATCACTGTCTTCACCACTCGTCCGGATACTCTATGGGGAGCAACCTTCATGGTCCTGGCCCCGGAACACCCGCTGGTTGAGAAAATCACCACACCAGCCCAACAAGATCAAATTCATGACTACGTTCATACAGCGGTTCGCCAAACTGATATTCAACGTGAATCAGCCGAAAAGGAAAAAACCGGAGTCTTCACCGGTGCCTATGCCTTCAATCCAGTTAATCGAGAACGAATTCCGATCTGGATCGCTGATTATGTCTTGATGACCTATGGGACTGGTGCGATCATGGCTGTGCCTGCTCACGATGAAAGGGATTTCGAGTTTGCCTTAAAATTTGGTTTGTCGATTCTGCCGGTGATTGACCGCCCAGATGGACTGACCAAATCGTTCGCGCCGGTTGGCACCATGAAGCCGGGTTTCGAACAGGCCTTATTAGAGTCAGGCATTATCGTTGAACAGCAGGAGCAGGGGTTATTCATCACGATTCCCGAGGATAAAGCAGGACGATATTTAGAGGTGGTGCCCGAATACCTGGAGCAGGACTCCTGGAACGAGGTAGTTGGAACAGGTTGGTACTTTGTCTTTAATGATGGCGTGCTGGAATGGGATTCACGGGAAAATGAAGCGCTGATCCTGGCACGCTGCAAAGATCTAAACCCCAACATCACCCATGTGCGCACGTTGATGGAAATGCTTTGGGGAGTCGAGTTTTATCAGGATGCACTGTACCATCACGAATACGGCAAGATGATCCATTCAGGTGAGTTCAGCGATACACCCGGTGATATTGCTGTAAACCAGGTCAATGAGTGGCTGGAAGCTCGAGGGACAGGAAAACCAGCCATCATCTACAGACTGCGGGATTGGCTGATCTCCCGCCAGCGGTATTGGGGTACTCCCATTCCGATTGTCTACTGTCCCGATCATGGG
>JALHTN010000443.1 GCA_022865865.1 Anaerolineales bacterium | reverse complement strand
CTCCTGCCCGCATTCTGGACGAAGCGGGGATTGATATTCGTAAGCCCGAATTCTGGCAGGGTGGGTTTGATGTGCTCAGCGAATTGGTTGCAAAATTAGAATCGATGCCGGTAAAGGTGCTGGATACAGAGGCGTAATAATCTCTTTCCAAGCAACGATGCAATTCAGAAATCCCTCACTGGTGTGGGGGATTTTTCCTTGAAGAGAGCATCATCTGATAAATATAATAGTTTGTGAGCCTACTTCTGAAATAAATTGTTGACATGGCATCATAATGACATTAAAATAATGTCATGAAACGATTTTCTCTACGTTTGCCGGATGATTTGCACACAGCTTTACAACTTAACGCCCAAAAAGAATACCGCTCGCTCCACAATCAAATCCTGATCATATTGGAGCAGCACGTTCGCCGTGCTGAATCCCAAGAGATGGAGGCCATCATTGAACCTCCTGTGGAGAAATTAGGGGAGGCTGAGGAAAAGCTGATGATTATGGACGGGGATAATGATCTGCGAATCAATCTGCTGGATCTTCCCGGACAAGCTCTGGCGGTCTTCGGGACCCGCAACCGGCATTTTTTGCGAGTTTTCAATTGGGACCCGAACTCAGAAGATAGCCGCCAAGAATTCCAGGCCTTGGCAGAGGCTGGTTACCACATTCGCAGGTGGGGGTAGGAAGTGGGCTGCATATCCAAATACCGAGAGAATATTAACACTTTCCTTGGCTAATCCAGATCGCTTCTCACAATGTTATGATCATGGGATGAGCAGAGGCAGTAATACAAATAATGATCCAATGAGACGCGATTTGTTATTCAGGTTCTGCACCCTGATAATAGGGGCGTTGCTTCTATTTGCGTCAGGCTGTAAACCTCTTGAGGTCTCTCGCACCCCAATACCGACCGAGAAGGTTCTGCCAACCAGCACAATAACACCCTCAAGCACATACACACCAATAGCTACCAGCACCATAACCCCAAGTGCGACACCCACATTAACCGACACCGCGACATCAACTGTGACGCCCTCCGTCACGCTTACCCCAACCATTACCCAGACAATTCCACCTCCCGAGGGGTATGTAAGCGTAGCGCAGGCTAATTGCCGCTATGGTCCCGGTTGGGCTTACTTGTACAAATTCGGCTTATATGAAGGCATCTCGGTTGAGATACAAGGCAGAACTGAGCGCGGGGATTGGGTTTTTGTCTTGCCGTTATGGTATGACTCCGGATGCTGGATTAAGGCTGATTTACTTGAAATCACCGGGGACATCTTCGGCGTGGAACCATACTATGGGGTCCTGCCGTTTTCTGACATCTATCCACCACCCTGGATCACCGAGGCAACTCGCAATGGCGATGAAGTATTCATCGCCTGGTCAGATGTGCGTATGACCGACGATAAATATCGCGGTTATTTGCTTGAAACTTGGCTTTGTCAAGACGGTGAACTAATCTTTACCCCAGTAAATATTGATGGCCTATGGACAACTTTCAGCGATGAACCAGGATGCAGCCAGCCTTCCTGGGGGCGCATATACAGCGCTGAAAAACATGGCTATTCGAAGTGGCGTATCATCCCCTGGCCAGAGCATCAACCGACTGTGACAGTAATGCCGCAATAAACGCTTATTTGAATGCATTACCCCCACAATTTGGACAAACATTTCCGTACCGTATTGGATTGCCTCCGCGAATAACAGTCCCGCAATTCAGACAGCGATATTTTTTTTGCGACCGGATCATAATAATGATAAGGCTCGCCAAGACGAAGAAAATGGCCAATAACCCGCTCGCAAGAATCAGAGGCAATATAAACGCTGGCGTGGATTCTCCCATGAAATAATATGCAACAAGACCAATTGCGGCAATACCAATGCTGATCAAACCTAATGTTCTCATGGTGTCCTCTGATTTTTGCTTGCTTATGCTATTAGGTTAGCAGAAAATCTCTTCCAGAGAGCATACTTTTTAGAAAGCTGGCGGGACTGAAGGTTTTTTGTAAGTGGTATATCTGGCAAGTATCATGCGCTAACCTTTTCAATCTCAAAGCGGTCGTGTTTGGAATTAGCCTGGGGCAGATATGGCTCATTTATGGAAGCGGACACATGCTCACCTGCAGGCTTAGAAAGCACCTTTCACGGTCTGAATGGCACTCAATTATGAGCTGATGGTTGCGCGCGGATAAAATCGCTGGTATGCTTAACAGGGTATAGAATTGGTCTCAACAGATTATGGGGTTACCCTGCTGTTGGGCTTCCTGAAACTGCAGTGTATTGACCAGATATTATGTATATCGCTATCGAAGGCGTGATTGGTGTTGGAAAGACAACCCTCGCCCGTTTACTCCAGCCGGCGTTTAGTGCAGCTCTTCTGCTGGAAGTTTTCGAGGAAAACCCATTCCTGTCAGATTTTTACGCTGATCGGGAGAGATATGCCTTTCAAACCCAGATCTTCTTCCTGTTAAGTCGCTATCACCAACAGCATAAGGCGGTTGGTGATTTGCTGGTTGAGAAACAGAATCTGTTCTCGGACTACACCTTTGATAAGGATGCTTTATTTGCTCGCATCAATCTGGATGGCGATGAGCTGGAGATGTATTATCGGGTTCACGACGCTTTAGGAGAGAAGATCATCAAGCCCGAT
>JALHTN010000442.1 GCA_022865865.1 Anaerolineales bacterium | reverse complement strand
TAGACAGATTTATAATGAACCTGCGCTCTGGTGTTGACTTAATCGAATTGGAGAGGGTGGAAGCTGTCATCCAACGCTATGGCTCCCGCTTCCTGAAGCGTGTTTTTACACCCCGGGAGCTGGCGGAGGTCGGCGATAATACAGCTTCACTGGCAGCCCGTTTCGCTGCCAAAGAAGCTGTTGCCAAGGCTTTGGGCACCGGGATTGGAGATGTGGGCTGGCAGGAGATCGAGATCTTGCGGGGGCCAGCGCGCCAGCCAAATTTACACTTATCCGGCCGGGCTGCTTCCCTGGCTGACCAGCTGGATTTAGATGTCTGGTCGATCAGCCTGACACACAGCCAGTCACATGCCATCGCCCTGGCGGTGGCTATAGGAGACCGCTGAAAAATTTTATTGGTTGAAAATATCTGCATTTACAGGTACTGGGACAGCATGAGATTGACAATTCAGATGTGGAATTGAAGGTAAGCTCTGCGAACATTGCTTGACCTCAAACAATTCGAAGAAATCAAAGGAGAACCACCATGTCTCAGGTTACCCGCAGGATCGTGATTGGGGTGCTGATATTGATCCTGGCAGTAAGTGTTTTACTGCTGGTCTTGATACCCTATAACATTACCCGCTCTTTCCCCCAAACCGAAGGTGAGATCCAGGTGCCTGGACTGGATACCCCCGTAGAAGTGTATCGTGACTCGTACGGGGTACCCCATATTTACGCAAGTTCTGCGCATGACCTTTTCTTTACCCAGGGTTACGTCCATGCCCAGGATCGCTTCTGGCAAATGGATTTTTGGCGCCATATTGGGTCAGGTCGTCTGTCTGAGATGTTCGGTGACAGCCTGCTGGAAAACGATCAAATTTTACGCACCCTGGGTTTTGCCAGAGTCGCCCAGGTTGAGCTGGAGAGTTTAGACCCCACCAGCATGTCGATATTGGAATCTTATTCTGCCGGGGTGAACGCTTATCTGGACCAACATCAAGGTGCTGATCTGAGCCTGGAATACCTGGTTTTGAAGATGATCAACGCTGATTACCAACCAGAACCCTGGCAGCCTCTACACAGCATGACCTGGGCCAAAGTCATGGCCTGGGATTTAGGTGGGAATATGGATGACGAGATCGAAAAGGCTTTACTGCTGGGTGCCCTGACGCCGGAACAGGTGGCGGATCTCGTACCTTCTTATCCAAAAGATAAACCGGTGATTGTGCCCGGTTTTCAAGCGAACACAAATTTAGCAGCTGAGCAGGATGCTGCTGAAACCCAAGTTGAATATCTGTCCAATTTATCCTTGATCGTGAAGGACAAATTGGAGAACTTAGACCAGGTGCTTGGACCGCGGGGGATTGGAATTGGTTCGAACAGCTGGGCGATCTCGGGATCCAGGACTGCAACTGGTATGCCGCTCCTGGCAAACGACCCCCACCTGGGAGCCCAAATACCAGCCATATGGTATGAGATCGGTCTGCACTGCACCCAACGTGGGGAAGCCTGTCCTTACCAGGTGACAGGCTTTTCATTCGCCGGGGTCCCGGGGGTGGTCATCGGACACAATGAAAATATCGCCTGGGGATTTACGAATGTCGGACCAGATGTCCAGGACCTGTACATTGAGAAGATCAACCCTGAAAACCCCAACCAATATGAGGTTAACGGCCAGTGGGTAGATATGGACCTGGTCAGCGAAACCATTCGGCTGGCAGGTGGCGAAGAACAGGATCTGACGGTGCGTTATACCCGGCATGGACCGATCATTTCAGATACAGCCTACCTGGAAGAAGATTTCAGTGCTGCCGCGGGACTTGAACTGCCTGCGAATTACGCCCTTGCGCTGCGCTGGACGGCGCTGGAGCCCAACCATATCTTCCGCGCCATCTGGCGCTTTAATCGGGCTGCCAACTGGGATGAATTCCGGGAAGGCACCCGTGATTTTGCCGCTCCCGCCCAGAATTTAATCTATGCCGATGTGCAGGGCAATATCGGCTACCAAATGCCGGGAAATATCCCCATCCGGGCCAAAGGCGATGGCAGTTTACCTGTCCCAGGATGGACCGATGAATATGAGTGGACTGGTTACATTCCTTTTGAGGAACAACCTTTCTCCTTTAATCCCCCAGAAGGGTATATTGTGACCGCCAACAACGCGGTTGTGGAAGCGGATTACCCATACTTAATCGCCACAGTCTTTGCCCACGGGTACCGGGCGCAGCGCATCGTCGATATGATTGAAGAGGCAC
>JALHTN010000441.1 GCA_022865865.1 Anaerolineales bacterium | reverse complement strand
GAACCAGGTGCAAAGGGATCATTATTTTGGGCCGGGTTTACAGGGAATAGAGTCCTGGTTAACCCTGGGAAAACATCGGTCGGAGGCGGCATGCTGGCATCAGCAGCCTGCAGATCAATATCATCACCGGATTGGGCAAGCACCGGGTTCTGTCCAGAAATGCCAACGGCTGTCAGGATAAGGGCTATGATGATAAATAAATTAGTCAAGAGTGAGCTGGTCTTCATTGAATAACCTCCATTGATTAGTTGGTGAAAAATTGGTGTGGAATTAATGGCTTATCGGATGAATATCTCCTACCCAGTAAAAATATTCCAGTTCGTATGTCGTGAATGTTGCATGAAATAAAACCCCCTTGTAGCGTTAAAGTTTTGGGTGGGTTCCGCTGAAGCATAACGTTTACCGAAAATAATATATTGCGGAGCCGATGGTGAATCTAATTACTGTCCTATTGACTTGATACATTAATTATAGATTAAATATGTATGAGATCAAGTTAATGTTTTACTATTTTACACTCATAAGGCGGATAATGCTATAGGATTTGAGAAACAAGTTAAATTGGTCACATAAATAATCCTACGAGTTCGGGTAATCCTGGTTTTGACCACGATAATTATGATCTTTGGCACCATATTTGCATACTCTCCTGCAGGCAATCAGAGATCTGCTACCTGTTAACGAGAAGATGAGAAAACGCCCTGAAGGAAGTTATTTAAGGATAGAATAACCTGAATGATGCGCAGCACAATCACGCCGGGAAAGATCATTTTGTCAGGAGTTGTCCTGATTGGTCTACTCTTTACCGGCATACTGGTGATCACGATGGATAGCCAGCTTTGGGTTCCTCCGGGGAGTGACCTGAACCGGAGCCGGGAACCCACATCCGAAGAATTAGCCGTTTCTTTTGAGACAACCCAAGCACCCCAAGTACCCATCCTGACTCCGACTCCCAATAAGCCGCGCACCCTGCCCCCTTTGCGGAAGGAAGTTGAACAGTATTTTGTCCAGCCGAATGATTCACTGCATACCATCGCCAGAAACTTTTCGGTCAGTGTTGAAGCACTGCTGGCTGTTAACGATATGAGCCAACCAGATTATTTGGAAATCGGTCAGGAACTCACCATCCCAGCTCCGCAACCAAAAGGGGTTGCTCCTGGTTTTAAGATCATCCCAGATTCAGAACTGGTTTATAGTCCCGCCAGCGTAGATTTCCAGCTGGCTGAGTTCGTTCACCAGCAAGGTGGATACCTCTCCAGTTATACAGAAGAAGTCAATGAGCGCCAGTTCAGCGGGGTGAAAATTGTACAACGTGTCGCTGAAGAATTCTCAGTCAACCCGCGTTTATTGCTGAGCGTCCTGGAATACCAGAGTGGGTGGGTGATGAATGTGGAGCCTGGAGAAGAAACTCTTGAGTACCCGATTGGGGTACCTGTCGAATGGCGCAAAGGTCTTTACAACCAGCTAGCCTGGGCTGCGGATAATCTCAACAGGGGATACTACATGTGGCGGGTTAATGGGGTGCCGATCTGGATCCTGTCTGAGGGCACGATTTTGAGTATTGACGCCTCCATTAACGCTGGAACTGCTGGCGTGCAGCATTTCTTCGCGCAGCTGTACGATGGTGCCGAATGGGAGCGAGCTGTCAATCCTGAGGGGCTTTTTGCTACATACAATCAGCTATTTGGTTATCCGTTCCAAAAAAGTTTTGAGCCCTTATTGCCTGAAATTCTGACCCAACCTGGTATGCAATTACCTTTTGAGAATGGTCAATCCTGGGCATTCACCGGGGGACCTCACGGGGGTTGGGGGAGTGGATCAGCCTGGTCGGCGCTCGATTTTGCCCCGCCGGGGGATGCTTTAGGCTGTGTCAGGAGCGAGGCCTGGATCGTGGCGGCGGCAGATGGGGTGATCCTGCGAGCGGAAAATGGCGCTGTAATCCAGGATTTGGATAATGATGGTTTGGAGCAAACCGGTTGGACAGT
>JALHTN010000440.1 GCA_022865865.1 Anaerolineales bacterium | reverse complement strand
CGCCATTTCAAGCATACGCGACCTCAGCCTGGTGACTGTTGAAGGGCGTGGTATGTTGGGTATCCCGGGTATCGCGGCACGCACATTTTCTGCTGTCGCTCGCCAAGGTGCCAGCGTGCTGATGATCTCACAGGCTTCTTCCGAGCAGTCTATTTGTTTTGTTATTCCCACCGAGGCTGTCCCGGTCGTTGTCCAGTCGATCGAGTTAGAAATGGAACTCGAGCTTGCCCGAAGAGATATCGACCGGGTTTGGGCTCAGCCAGATATCGTGATCATCACCGCTGTGGGGGCTGGTTTGCGGCATACCCCGGGTATCTCGGGTACCATCTTCAGCGCTCTGGGGAAGGCGGATATTAATGTGATTGCCATCGCGCAAGGCTCCTCCGAATTCAGTATTTCAATGGTTGTCGAGGCGCAAGATGCTGACGAAGCCATGTGCCAAATTCACAAGGAGGTGATTCTCGATGGATAAGATCCCTGTCGCTGTTCTCGGGGCAACCGGTGCTGTGGGACAGCGTTTTGTGCAACTGCTTGCTGACCATCCCTGGTTCGAAATCACATCCCTGACAGGATCTGAACGTTCTGTTGGGGGCGTATACCGTCAAGTATGCCGCTGGGTGCTCGATGAGGATATCCCGGCTGAGATTGGCGACCTGGTCGTCAGTCCTTCGAATACCGATTTGCCAGCCAAAATCGTTTTCTCTGCTCTACCGTCGCGAGTCGCAAAGCAGGTGGAGCCGGTCATGGCGGAGGCAGGATATACCGTTTGCTCGAATGCTGCAGCTCACCGGCAAGATCAGGATGTACCTCTCATTATTCCCGAGGTGAACGGTGAGCATCTGGAACTTCTTGAACAGCAGCGAAAAAACCGTAAGTGGCAAGGATTGATTGTCACCAGCCCTAACTGTACAGCCACAGGCCTCGTCATGCCCCTCAAGGCTTTAGATCAAGCCTTCGGTGTTGCGCAGGTTTTTGTCACTACCCTGCAAGCAGTCTCCGGAGCAGGTTATCCGGGAGTACCATACCTGGACATTATTGATAACATCATCCCGAACATTCCCGGGGAAGCAGAAAAAATTCAGGAAGAGACACGCTTGCTTTTGGGTCACATAGAGGCAGGCCTGAGAGTCCCGGCAAATATTGAGATGAGTGTGCAGACCAACCGCGTCCCGGTAATCGATGGGCACACGGTAAACATGGCGATCAAATTTGACCGCCGCCCGACCCCTGAGGAGGCAAGCGAGGTCCTGGCGGGATTTCACGGCCCCAACCCAATTCCCAACCTGCCCAGTGCGCCCAGCGCACCGATCCTGGTTAGGAGAGAGCTAAACCGCCCACAACCGCGCCGAGATCGAGATGCCTCTGCGGGGATGTCTGTCACGGTTGGCAGCATCCGACCCTGTCCAATTTTGGATCTGCGCATGATCAGCGTGGTGCACAATACTTTAAGGGGTGCTGCCAGCGGTTCGATCTTGAACGCGGAGCTGCTGGTCGCAAATGGTACTATCTAATCGTTGGGTTTATTGAGTTTGAGGCAGCGGGAATGAGAAAATACGAACGGTCGGCGGTGAGCGAGTTTTTGGGGGATACTATTATCTATCGCAACCTGATCCCCGTTGATCCACGTTTACCAGCCCTGGCGGATATTTGGGAACAAATTGGTTTGCCATCCATGAGTGTACCTCGCAAGACAACACCGGAATATGCCCGGGTGGTGACCCACATCCTCGAAGAAGCCCAGGGTTTAATGAATCCAGGTTCACAGATTCAGCGGGTGGTCTTCGTTGGGGATACGCGCCTGAACGATGGCACCGCGTTTCTGAACATTTGCCAGACTGGGAATTGGTCCGGGATGGCATTCATCGCAGCTGAGCAGGACGCTCCCCAACACTATGACCTGGAAGAGGGAAAGCCAGGCAGGCTGTTCCTTGCCAACCGCTGGGCTGCACTGCAAGATTTTGCGGAATATTGTAAGGATCAGGATTTTCATATTGATGATCAAACCGTGGTCCTGCTGGACCTGGATAAAACCACATTGGGTGCTCGCGGTCGCAACGACCAGGTGATCGATCAGGTGCGCATCAAAGCCGCCAACCAAACGATCCGGGAACTCCTGGAAGACGATTACGATGAGCAAGTTTTCTCCGCAGCATACCAACGTCTAAACCAGCCTGAATTCCACCCATTCACCGCGGATAATCAGGATTATCTGGTCTATATTTGTTTGATCTTGGGTAGTGGATTGATCAAACTGGAGGTGCTTACGGACCAGGTGAAATCAGGTAAGTTGGCCACTTTTGACCAATTTCTTTCCAGCATAGAACAAGGCGCCGACCAGCTGCCCGTGAAACTGCAGCGGGTCCACGGTGATGTATTCTCTCTGGTAAACCAGGGAGATCCGACACCATTTAAAGAATTTCGCCACCATGAATATCTGGCTACTGCTGCACACATGGGACATTTGAACGCAGGAACACCGGTCGACGAGGTTTTGTCCCAGGAGATCACCATCACACACGAGGTGCGCCAGGCAGCTCTCACCTGGAAGGAACAGGGAGCCCTGATGTTTGGTTTGTCCGATAAGCCCGATGAGGCTTCCATCCCGGGACCTGAATTAGCCGCTAAAGGTTATCAAGCTATCCACCATATTGAAACGGATGTTGTTGGAGCGTGAGTTATGGAATTTCACAGCTGGTATGAGTGTGTCCGGGGTTGTGGACGCAAGTACTCGCTTTTCGAAGTGGTGTATCGCTGCGAGGAGTGTGGAGGTTTACTTGACGTACAGCACAACTTAGAGGCACTCAAAAACCAATCCGCTGAGGAGTGGAGAGCTATTTTTGAAGCACGTACCCAAACGAATGAGTGGCCTTATGGGAGCGGTGTTTGGCAGTACAAAGAGTGGGTTGGACCTCAATTGGTCGATGAAAATATTATTTCATTATATGAAGGGCACACGAATACCTTCTGGGCTCGTCAGCTGGGTGAGCAGATAGGCCTGCCTGATTTGTGGGTCAAGCTGTGCGGCAACAGCCATACTGGCTCATTCAAGGATCTGGGCATGACCGTGCTGGTTTCTATGGTTAAGCAGATGATCGCCGAGGGCTTACCCATCAAAGCTGTAGCCTGCGCTTCGACCGGTGATACCTCTGCTGCACTGGCAGCTTACGCCGCGGCAGCAAGTATCCCTGCTATCGTGCTGCTGCCGCGCGGTAAAGTCTCCCTAGAGCAGCTGATTCAACCGATAGCGAACGGGGCGACCGTGCTGTCCCTGGATACCGATTTCGATGGCTGCATGCAGATCGTGCAGCGCTTATCCGAGGACCCCTCCATATACCTGGCAAACTCGATGAATTCGCTGCGTATTGAAGGGCAGAAGACGGTTGCGTTCGAGATCGTACAGCAGTTTAATTGGCAGGTGCCGGATTGGATTGTCATCCCGGCTGGTAATCTGGGCAATGTCAGCGCCCTGGGAAAAGGCTTTTTGATGATGAAGGAGTTGGGGCTGATCGATCGTTTGCCGCGCATTGCCTGTGCCCAAGCTCAACAGGCGAATCCGTTTTATCTGAGCTTCCAGGACGGATTCCAGCAGCTAACTCCAATCACCGCTGGACCAACCCTGGCGAGTGCGATCCAGATCGGAAACCCGGTCAGCTACGAAAGGGCGGTCAAGGTCGTGGGAGATTTAGATGGGCTGGTGGAGCAGGCCAGCGAAGCAGAGATTGCAAACGCAGCCGCTCGTGCAGATCGCACAGGTTTGTACACCTGCCCGCAGACCGGAGTGGCACTGGCAGTTTTATTCAAGCTGCTCGATGAGGGGGTAATTAAACGTGACCAGCGAGTGGTTGTGATCTCCACTGCCCATGGATTGAAGTTTTCACAGGTTAAGGTCGATTACCACAACCAACAGCTGCAATCTATTGTAGAGCAGTATCCCAATCCTCCAATCGAGCTG
>JALHTN010000439.1 GCA_022865865.1 Anaerolineales bacterium | reverse complement strand
TCACCTAGGTCTCCTTCCCGAGCCAGCGAATCGCCTGGCGCCAGAATTGGCCATAATATTCCCAGGGTTGGAAAAAGGCAGCCCAATGTGGTGAACAATCGGTAGAAAACGCCATAGCACGGCCTTTCCCAAATTCCCAGACCACGACCAGGGGATTTTCATCCTCTCCCTCGCCAATGGTGGCCAGAACCTGAGATTCTTCCTTAGGGAAGATGCGGTTAAAGCCCTCAAATACCGGGCATTCGTCCCAGGGGATACCATTCAATATGGGATGGTTCGCATCCATGATATTGACATGCACACCCTCGGGAGTTTCTACACGGTCATCGACCCCTTTCAAGCAGGTCACTGGCAAAGCTTCTTCAACGGGAGTATCGTAATAGCCGCCATGCCCAAAACGGCCGCTGAAGGAAGTCCAACCACCAATCATTATTAAACCACCACCATTTCTGGTGTACTCCCGAATAGCTTTCAATCGGTTTGTGCGGGGGAGTTCAGTACCTGGAATCCAGAATGGGTAGAGCGCCAGAACCTCGCATTCAATATCACTGAGTATCAGGGCATCGTATTCGGATAATCCTTCAACCGTACGCGGAAATTCTGAGATAGCAACCTCAGAGGTCATATGATGGACTTCGATCCCACCTTCTTCCAAGGCGTCAATTAATGGCTGTCCCCAAATGTGCGTCGAAAAACCTTTTACTTCTACATTGAAGGGTGAGGCGACAAAAATCGGACCAATTTTTGCTGCAGCATCGCCGGCGTAGAGGATTTTCATGTTTTATTCTCCTTATTGGTAACCAAGTTTTGGATCGTTGGCGCAACAGCCTTTGACCCTTGAATATTTTTAAGTTGCTCAGCCAACAAAGCCGAGCTCACTATAACGACCAAGTTTATCGAGCGACATCTGCAGATAGGGGAAAAGCTCATCTCCAAATTTGTGGTGCTCCCTGGCAGCATCCTGCCAGGCTCGCAAAGCCTGGCGGTAATCACCGTTCAGTTCATAGGCACATCCCAGGCGATAAAGAATTTCCGCATTGCCCAGCGTGGTTGGTTTGCCAACCCCCTGGTTCTGGGGGAATTCCAATGCCTTCTGGAAATCTGTGATCGCATGCTCTATGCGACCAGCATCGAGATGAGCTTGTGCGTTCCTGAGCAGCGCGCGTACATAAACCAAGTGGAATGTCTGGTCCATCTCCAAAGGTACGAATTCTTCATTGGTCATGATTTTCAGCGCCTGTTCATGTTGATCCAGTTCGACCATGATAGCAAGTTTTCTTTTGCGAAGATCCTCGCGGATTGGATTTAGTAATTCCATTGCTGAGAGAAGCTCGGCACGCTTATTGAGATTACTTTGCAGGCTGTACAAATCGTCCAAATGAAGGTAAAGGTCCTGGTTTTCAGGATTGAGTTTCAGGGCTTTTTCAAAGAAGTTGGTAGCCGTTACCAGGTCACCTTTTTGCTGCCAGTATGCCAGACCGAGATTGCGGTGGATGACATCGAAGGTACTTAATCCATCCAAGGCAGCTTCCCACAATTGAATCGCCTCATCGTAGCGCTGCCGGGAGTAGTAAAAATTACCCAGGTAATATTTTGCCCGGTCATCTTGCGGGTGTTCTTCCAGCGCATCCTGGAGAGCGATGATCTCCCATAAACGACTGGGGAATACCATATCAGGTGCAGCATGCGCGGCTCGCGCTCTCAAAGCTGACGAAGCCTCACCACGGCCCAGCAGGTAGGCTGATAGATAGAAGAGGGTAGGATAATCCCACTGCTCAGCTGCGCTCTCGAGGATAGTGAGGGCATCATTTTTCAATCCTGCGTCAAGATAAAAACAAGCCAGATCTAAAATGTATTTTTGATCATCCTCGAGTAGTCGCTGGAGTTTCGATTTGTAGCCCTTCTCGTTGTTCGCTTCGAGTGAAGCTAGCTCATTAAGGACCAGCAAATTTAGCGGATCCTGTGCGAGAACCTGTTGGAAAACCTGCTGCGCTTCAATTTTATTTCCGCTTCGGTGAAGAGCCATAGCCAAAAGAGAATTGACACTGGTAAACTGTTCATCGCTGGTTTGGGCCTGCTTGAGAAGTTCAACGGCTTCTGTCCAGCGATTGCGCTTGAAAGCAACTGAAACCAAACCTTGCAGAGCAGCGGGAGAAATTGGGTGCACGGATTTGTAGGATTCCTCCGCCGCGTCTGTATTTCCTGTATACCAGGACAGCAAGCCAAGGTAGTAAAGAGCAGTGTTGATCCCCAAATCGGCTGCCCAGCGGAAATGATGGTTGGCTGCGTTGAAATCAGCGCTTCTGAGCAGCATCAATCCGAGTTGGAAATGTGATGGTCCGTGTTCTTCGGAGATGCGGATGGCATTCCAATAGCTCTCCAGAGCTTGGGCGCGGTTATCGAAATTCTCATGCTTGAGCCCGAGTTGATAAAAGTCTTCTGCTGTCTCCGGGGGGGAAGTGTTCTCGGATTCGATGAAATCATCCGTGTAGGGCGAAGTATCATGCGTATAGTCAAGGAGAACGTTTCCTTGATCATCGCTTACCATAAGGGTTAAAGGATGGGCTGAAAGGAGCTTTGCCTCGACCGAGATTTCTTTCAGCCAAGGCTGGTGTGGTGAAATGGACGCCTTTTCCTGCAGGATTATTTTTCCTGGGATGGATAGGTTAATTTCCGCTGTGGGAATTGTGATGACCGGACAGATGCCAATGGTCAGCTTCACATTGCGATCATCTTCTCCAGGAGCGAGATGCAGGCGGGCGCCGATTTTGGCGCTGGCACAGGTCAGCCCG
>JALHTN010000055.1 GCA_022865865.1 Anaerolineales bacterium | reverse complement strand
TTATGATCAGGTAATGGGATCTGATCACTGCCCAATTGGTTTGGAATTGAAAATCTAGCAGTTTATTGATTACGAATGATCCAATTGCTGGAGAAATGCATCTGGATCATTCACGGGTTGCTGGCAAACAAATCCCTGGCAGACAAAGGCGGTTGGAGCATCATTCAGCAGCGTTCGCTGATATAGCAGCGCAGGTACAGCATCGCCAAGAGCCGGTGGGGCAACAGCAGCGATGACGCCCGGGCGATAGCGTGACCAGAGTACATCAATGAGGGGTTGAATACGTGAATCGCCGCTGTTGGCTAAAATGGCAACCTCGTGGATGTCGTGAAGAGCGAAATCTAATGCGCATAGCCAATAACTAAATACAGTAGGATGCTTCACTGCAAATGATTGAATACTACCCAGAATTGATTCAGCCCTGGATCTCATCTCGCTGTCACCCTGATAGGCAGCTAATTGGAGTAGGGCGTGGGCTGCCAATGCATTCCCAGAAGGAGTTGCATTATCTTGAATATCCCGGGGTCTGATAAGCAACGCCTCATGCTGCTGCGGAGTGTCGAATAACAACCCTCCTTGATTCGAGAAATCCGCCATCATTGCGGCATTAAGGTCTAATGCGGTCTGAAACCATCGCTGATCTGGATCTGTTTGATAATGGGTCACCAAGGCTAGTATCAGCGAGGCATAATCATCAAGAAAGGCGTCGTTACCAGCAGCTCCATTGCGCCACGATCGATTTAGTCGCGCGCTATTCCTTAGATTCGAAAGTATGAAACTTAAATTGCGTGTAGCCATTTCCTTATACTTACTCAAATCTAAATATCGTCCAGCTTCCGAAAATGCCACACACATCCATCCATTCCATGCCACCAAGACTTTATCATCGGTTCCGGGTCTAATACGCCGGTCCCGGACCTCGAGCAGCTTTTGATTCAGATGTTTAAGATGGGTAGGCACATCCTTTACTGGAAGAGAGAACAATACTGCCAGCTGAAGATCATCCAGTGCCCGGCGAAGTATCACTTTGCCTTCAAAATTTTCTCCTTCTGAAAAGCCGTAAGCAGCGAGAATAAAATCCACCTCTTTGGAATCAGTTATTTCAGTGCGAATTTCATCTTCAGTCCAAACATAGAACTTTCCTTCAGTTCCTTCGGAATCGGCATCTATGCTGCTGTAAAAACCACCATCCGGATGCGTCATCTCCCGCATAACAAAATCTAACGTTTCTTCACAAATACCTCGATATTTCTGGTTTCCAGTGATTAAGTAAGCATGTAGATACGCACGCGCTAGCAGGGCGTTGTCGTAGAGCATTTTTTCAAAATGGGGAACCAACCAATCATTATCTGTACTGTAGCGTGAAAAACCTCCCCCCACGAGGTCGTACATGCCGCCTAAAGCCATTGCGTCCAGGGCATG
The DNA here is from genome assembly GCA_022865865.1 of Anaerolineales bacterium. Next base: position 6,421 of record JALHTN010000055.1, on the reverse strand, counting down.
CTGCGCAATTTCGAGTGATGGTTTGTCGCCCCTGGCAGCCCTGCGGAGAAGGAATTCGATCGCCATGGGTTGAGGAAACTTTGGCGCAGCACCCCAGCCTCCATGCTGCCAATCATAGCTACCTGATAGGGAGGCAAAAGCTTGCTCCAGGTAATCTCGATCCAATCTAGTAGTTTGCTCAGGGACGGTTTGGTTTTGCTTGATGTAATCGGTAATTTTGCTTCCTGAATCGAGAATTCGATCATTATCCTCTCGCCAGGTTTTTGCTACTGTGAGCAAAATTTCCCGAAAAGCAGGCATATTATAGCAGGAGACCGGTGGAAAATAAGTACCACCATAGAACGGCTGCTGATCGGGTGTTAAAAAAACGCTCATTGGCCAACCGCCTTGCCCTGTCATAGCAACAACCGCAGACATATAAATATTGTCGAGATCAGGGCGCTCCTCACGATCCACCTTGATATTGACAAAATGCTCATTCATAATTCCAGCGGTTTCTGGATCTTCAAACGATTCATGTGCCATAACATGGCACCAGTGACAGGCCGAATAACCAATACTCAGGAAAATCGGTTTATCTTCAAGGCGTGATTTTTCCAATGCTTCCTCTCCCCAGGGGAACCATTCAACAGGATTATCTGCATGCTGGAGTAAATAGGGTGAAGAAGAATTCGCTAATTTATTTGGCAACTTTACTCTCCAAATTCCAATTCAATATCATCTTTTGCTTCCCAATCATTAATGGCCGTAATCTCGATCTCTGAAAACAAACTCACCTGTGAAGTTTCAATAAAATCAAGTTTGACCAATTCCAGAACAGCCAGGAAGGTGATCCCAACATCTTCTCTGGAAAAGCGACGACCTAATAATGCCCGAAAATTTGTTTGCCCAAACTGGCGTAAATAATCAGTTACCAGGCGAATCTTCTGGCGAATGCTCACTTTGGGGGGTGTGATGGCATCATCTAATGAACCTGGGTCTTCTGGTTTGCGGGAAAAGACATCCAGATAGGTGGCTCTCAAATCGAAAACATCAAGTCCTGTTAATTGGAATTTACCTTCAATCTCTGGAACAGGGGTAAAACTGACGTAGGTACGGTAGTTTTGCCTTTGGATCTGGTCAAGCGAATTCGCTGCTCGCTTAAATTGGCGGTATTGGAGCAGCTGGCGCGCTAAAGCTTCACCGGGATCCTCTTCTCCTGAATCATGTGAGGGCGGTCGCGGAAGCAGCATTTCGGATTTTATCTGGATTAATTTCGCGGCGATCACTAAGAAAGCGGAAACCTCTTCAGCCGAAAATTCTTCAAGGTTCCTGAGGTAATTCAAATATTGATCAGTTACCTGAGCCAGAGATAACTTGGTGATATCTAATTCAGCACGTTCAATCAGCTGCAGCAACAAGTCCAGAGGGCCATGATAGACTGGTGTCGCAACCTGGTAAATTGTGGATTCGGGTATTTTATATTCGACAGACATTGTCCAAATTATACCTGACAAATGATATCTACCATGCTATACTTAATTCGATTACATGGGAGATAATTTATATGATTGATGAACCAATTCACGTCACAGATAGTGCTTTTGAAAAAACCGTACTGCAATCAAAGCTTCCAGTCATTGTCGACTTCTGGGCACCCTGGTGTGGGCCATGCAAAATGGTCGCCCCTACATTGGATAAATTGGCCAAGGAAAATTCCGGCACGCTTTTGGTCAGCAAGGTTAATACTGATGAAAATCCAGAGTGGGCGACGAAATTCCAGGTCCAAGGAATCCCAACCATGCTGTTCGTTGCAAATGGGAAAGTTGTCCACCGCCAGGTTGGCGCATTGCCGGAAGCGATGTTGCGAGAGGTTGTTACTGAATTTATGAGTGTAGTTGAAGATTCTCAAGGACAGGTCTCAGAATAGTTATTTAACAACCAATTTTATTCGCGCACACGTTCAATCCGCGCCCCTAGGGCGCGGAGTTTTTGATCTATATTCTCATAACCGCGGTCAATTTGCCCAACGTTGCGGATCTCGGACTGCCCATTTGCTGCGAGTGCAGCCAGAACCATCGCCATACCAGCCCGAATATCCGGACTCTCCATTACCTCCGCATACAGGGCTGTTGGTCCCTGAACTATACTGCGATGGGGATCGCACAGAACGATTTGAGCACCCATATTAACTAATTTGTCAATAAAAAACATTCGACTCGGGTACATCCAGTCGTGAAATAAAATGCTGCCCCGAGATTGGGTTGCTACGACAATCGCAATACTCATCAGGTCAGTTGGAAAGGAAGGCCAGGGCATGACGCTGATCTCAGGAATAGCACCACCAAGATCTGGATCAATTGCTAATTCCTGATTCTCGGGGACGATGATATCTTGTCCTTCAATGTTCCACTCCACGCCTAACCGGTGGAATACATAAGCGATCATGTCCAAGTGTTGTGGAGCAGCATTGCGGATTCTAATTGATCCATGAGTCACGACTGCAGCCCCGATATAGCTGACAACTTCAAGGTAGTCCGGACCAATGGTAAACTCCCCCCCAGTTAATTTCGGGACCCCGGTTATGTGTAATGTGTTAGAGCCTATATTCTCTATTCGTCCGCCTAACTGATTCAGGAACTGGCATAATTCTTGGATATGGGGTTCAGAAGCTGCATTTCGTAAAATTGTGTCTCCAGAAGCTGTTACAGCTGCCATAATGGCGTTCTCTGTTGCGGTAACACTGGCCTCGTCCATTAGGATATCAGCTCCGGTCAATTTTTTCGCAGTGAATTGGAAAACTTTCTGGGAACGCTCATACTCCGCATTAGCCCCAAAAGCCTTGAGTGCCAAAATATGGCTGTCCACACGACGTCTCCCGATCACATCCCCTCCAGGTGGAGGCAGGTGCAGTTCGCCAGTACGAGCTACCATGGGACCAGCAAGCAAGATGGAAGCACGTATCTTGCGACAAATATCAGGATCCAGGTCAGCAGGACGAACTTGTGCTGCCCAAATACGCCAGGTGTGATTACCGATGTTTTCGATTTTGACCCCCAGACTCTCGAGCAGCAATCTCATTGTGGCAACATCTGTTATTTCGGGGAGATTGTGCAGTATTACAGGCTGATCTGTGAGCAGGCAAGCCGCCAGCAGCGGCAGTGCCGCGTTTTTATTTCCTGATGGGACGATCTCACCATTCAAGGGGTAGCCACCCCCAATAATTAGTTTTTCCACACCGCTCTCCTTAGAAGAGTAGGATAACAGGATCACCCAAAGATAGTTTGGTTAATTCTTGAGCAGACCTGTTGAAGGCAGCAATCTCTATCAAACCAGTACTGCCCACCAAAAATCCGCACTCACCTGTTGAAATTTCTGCAAAAGTTTCCACCCAAGAGAGAATACAGCCATTAGGAAGCTCCAATGTGGCCTGATCTTGGGGGATAATAAGTTTCCCTGATAAATCACTGCTGGAGTCCAACCAGGGGTCGAGGGTATATTTCTTCCCACCAGATTTTTTGAATCTTCCCAAGCTGGTGAGCAAATTCCCATATTGGTCTCTGTAAATAATCTCACCATAGATGCGACCTGATCCAATCTGTAAATTCGGGTTTCTCAGGCGGACAACATCATGGATTGATGGACCAAATTCCGCTCCAGGGAACCCATTCGATGCGTGAGCTGCTGCAGGAGCGAAGATATCTCTTCCATGAAAAGTCGACCCCGGTTGAGTGAGTTGCAAGCCGGGATTTGAGAGCTCCCAGGCAGCATACTTGCCATCGATTACAAATGAAAATATCCCATTGTCCGGACCAATATAAGTATATTTTTCATCCTTGATGATGATTGCTTTGCGATCCGTTCCAACTCCAGGATCGACAACACACAAGAAAACGGTTCCAATTGGAAAATATGAACTTGCCATCCAAAGCCCAATTGCCGCACGTTGAATATCACCCTGGGGGATGGAGTGGGTGATATCAATAATTCTGGATTGCGGAGAAAGATTGGAAATGACTCCTTTCATGATCCCCACAAAAGGATCTTCATGACCAAAATCCGTTAATAACGCGATCAATGGCTTGGGTGGCATGAGGTTCATTGTACTTTAAAAACAATTCTGTAAAGTATGATCGCCAAATTATAATGGCGGAAATGCTATAATTTCAGCCATGCTTATACTCATAATCTTGCTTGGTTGGATCGCCGGTGCAATCATAAATTACATTTCTGATGTCCTGCCATTTAAGAGACGTCTTTCGCACCCATTCTGCAGCAATTGTGAACATGACCAACCGTTATTAAATTACTTATTTTGGCCGCGCAGGTGTCCAGCTTGTCAGCAGCGACGAACTCGCAGAGCCTGGATCGTGGAGCTTTCCACCATTCTTATTGCAGCCTGGTTGTGGAACCAACCAACATTAGTGCTGGGTTTTTGGTTCAGTCTTTTAATAGTGATCTATTTTGGCATCGTGGTTGTGATTGATTTGGAACACCATTTAATTATGCATCCAACCAGCTTATTCGGGAGCATACTGGGTTTGGTTATCGGAATTCAGTTACATGGCATTGTGGATACATTAATCGGTGGATTGGCTGGTTTCGGTGCTATGTTGGTCCTGTACATCTTAGGAGCATTATTCGCCCGTTTTGTTGTACGCAGAAGCCAATCAGGATTTAATGATGAAGCCCTCGGTTTTGGGGACGTCATCTTAGGGGGCATTTTAGGTTTGCTCCTGGGTTGGCCAGCGATTATTGCGGGTTTGTTTTTCGCAATTATCATGGCGGGTGCAATCTCTCTGGTTTACCTGGTGCTCACATTTCTCACCCGGAAATATAAAGCCTTCACCTTTATCCCATATGGACCATTCATGATCGCTGGTGCAGCAGCTCTGATTTTCTTCAACCAGTATTTCATCAACGCATTTGGTGGATAGATCTAACTTAATCTCCAAAAATTTCAGCTACCAGCGGGGAAATGAGCGACCAATCAGGGATCAGCACCTGTGCACCTTCGGACGTGGTGGTGGGACTTACGTAATCACGATTGATAATATGGTGATCAATCTTCCCAGGGCCAGAACGAAGTAGAGCAAAAGCCAAGCGAGGCCAGATCCATATTGGTAAGTTTGTGTCAATAGATTCATTCAGCGCAGAAATAACCGCTGGAATTCGGAGCCATGTGCCTGGATGAATGATCTCTTCAAACGTTTCGGCGATAAAAAACTGTCCTTGCTGCATACGGAAAAAATCATCGCTGCCTTGTCGATCCCTGATAAAGACCAGCGCCTGCTCGCCAGAGAGGTGATGTTCTCCCATGGGCAGACCAGCCATAGGCTGATCCAATTCGATGTTTAAACCCCCCAGAGCATCGATAATTCCAACAATCCCATCAAATTTTATACGCAGATAATATTTTACGGGAACACCGAAATTCACTTGGATTGTTTCCAAAGCTGCTGAGGGACCGCTGCCGGGAATTTGACCTTCGGCAAAAAAATGTGCGGTATTGATGCGATTCTCTCCAACGCCAGGGATGGTCACCCAAAGATCTCGTGGTATTGACAGCATCCCGATATAAGGTCGAAGTGGTCGCACAGTCACCAATATGTTGGTATCACTGCGCCCGAGGTCGCTGCCTTCTGGGACTCGGTCGATTCCAAGTACCAGCAGGTTTGTCTTGAATGGAACCAAAAAATAGATCATGCTTACAAACAAAATACAGGCAAATATTGCCAGCAGGACCAAACATCCCATCCTGAATACTCTTCTGACCCCGTGTTGTCTTGGCGATGGATGGGATTTATCCCACGTCTCGACCACATAGTTTGGTCTTGTTTCTACAGTAATTTCATCAGTTGAGGCTTTATGTTTAGGTCTCATTTAGTAATAAAAGAAGGTTTTGACAAGGTATACCTCCCGCCAAAACCCCTCTTTTCCTTTCGTATGGCAATTATACAGTGGCCTGCTTCTTCTTCTTGCCCCTGCCAAACCAAGTCTGCCACTCCCGATTTTCCCAGAGAACCAGGACTGGAGCAGCGATGAAGATCGATGAATAGGTACCGCTGAATAAACCGACAAAAAGGATGACCGCAAATTGCCTGAGGGTCAAACCACCGAATAAAACCAGGGCCAGAAGCATGAACTCAACGGTCATCAATTGAGTGTTTATTGAGCGCTGCAAGGTTTGGATGATGGAATGATTGACAAGTGTCTCAAACGGCAAGTGCCGGTAGATTGTAGAATTTTCACGGATACGATCAAAAACCACAATCGTATCTTGAACTGAGAAGCCGATCACCGTCAATAATGCCGTAAGGAACAGAGCATCGATCTGCCAACCCCACAAGATACCACCGATCATCACCAGGCTAAAAATGATTAACACATCATGTAATTCGGCGATAATCGCACAAATACCGTTACGAAATGCATTCGGCAT
>JALHTN010000438.1 GCA_022865865.1 Anaerolineales bacterium | reverse complement strand
TATTGGCGTAGATTCAACTCAAAAGGAAATCAGAAATTTTGAAATGCGAGCGCGCGTTCGAGGATTCTCTATGATATTATACTAATAATGCGATTATGTTCAATATAAGCAGTGTTGCTATTTCCTTCGGTTTTTTGATTGTCAATATCCTGGTTATGCGGTTGATCCTGGCCCTAAACCGTCGACCGAGCCCCGAACCCTCACCGCCGCCGCCCCCACCCGAAAATCCACCCCTGGTGAAGCCCCTACATTCAGCTGACATCCTCGGATGGGAGTTCGAATATGCCAGGTTCACTGCGAGTGAAGCTATGCGGGACCGTCACACGATGGTCAATTTCTATTTATTAGCTTTCGGTGTGATCGCCACAGGAGTCCTAGCGATATTATCTCGAGAAGCAGACCTGCCGCAATCTATCGGCGCGCTTCTTCTGTGGATCTTGTGCGCGGTTGGTTGGTTGTATTTCCTAAAAATCATTCGACTCAGGCAGGCATGGCACGAGAGCGCGCGGGCGATGAACCAAATTAAGGAATTTTTTATTCAACACGATCAACATTTCGAACCTGAGGAGTTGAGACCTGCCTTTCGTTGGCAGGCGCATACCCTTCCGCCCCCAGAGAAGCCATGGACCGTATTTTTCTATTCGGCGGTATTAATCGCCCTCCTCGATAGTATGGCATATGTCCTTGGTGCTGTATTGTTAGACCTCAACCATTCACTTATCATCCCACGTGTAGATCTCGGGTTATACTTGATATTCGGCATTGGATTTCTCGCTTTTCACATCTGGCTTTACTTTGCATTTCTTAAGAATACATAACTATCTGAGATTAATAGTTGTGTTTATATAGGGTGGGCGAAATCCACCCCGCATCAACACATTTCATCTTTCTATAATGCAGAAACTTTCGTCTCGTATTTACTGGCTGGGTTCCTCAGCAGGAGGCGCTGATGAGGGACGGCCTTGAGAATTGTGGCACCGAATTCAGATAAGGAAAATATATGTCTCTAGAAGCAATGGACCATCTTGAGGATGGCGCTTGGGTAAAGATTCTCGATCTTGTAGAAGATTATTCCTTTGGAACCTTGTTTCGTGTCATCAGGGCGACGCTCCAATACAGGCGATTTGACGGTCAAATGAGTGAGGAGATCACTCGAATAAATTTCGAGCGAGGTGACTCGGTTGGGGTGTTGCTCTATGAGCCAGATGAGGATGTCGTTGTATTAACTCGTCAATTTCGATACCCCGTTTATACGAGTATCGATCCCGAAATTGTCAAGGAGGGGGGAGCGAAGCAGGCCTGGTTGCTGGAGGTTGTGGCTGGCATCATCGATCCTGGCCATAGCACCGTTGATATCGCCTCGAAAGAACTTCTGGAGGAGGCTGGTTACGTGGTACAAGGAGGTTATCGCCCGATTGCCACGATCTACCCCAGCCCTGGAGTGACTTCCGAGCGTATTTACCTTTTCCTCGGTCTCGCCAACCACAAGGATCGGTTAAATGCAGGCGGAGGGCTTACTGCTGAAGGAGAAGATATTCAGGTGGAAAGCCTGTCTTTCCAAGAATCTATGGTGATGATTACCCGGGGTGAGATCATCGATGCGAAGACCATCATCGCCCTTCAACATCTGGCACTACTCAAATCCTGTGGGGAGGAGTTTTAACTAGGCGCAAGGGAGAAACTGCACTCAGGGGGGAACGAAAATTACGCTCCATAGCGGTCGGGGGCACATTTTGTCATGTTTTGCTATTATGCTCCACAGTTATAACTACATTTCCCTTTTTGTGTCCTGTTTCGACATACCTGTGAGCCTCGGCAATTTGTTCCAACGGATAGCGTCTATCAATGACCGATTTTATCTTTCCCGCCTCAATAAGCTCTTTGAGGGTAATTAAATCTTCAGTCTTTTGGTCTGCTGCCCCAAATATTACTTTCTTGCTGCTTGTCATTGAAGTCCATTTCCCTCGAACCATTTGTGACAGCCCAGGGTTAGCTAAAAGATAGCGTCCATTTTGCTTTAGCGATCTGATACTACCTGAAAACAAAGTCTTGCCTACCACGTCAAAAATAACATCATAGGTCTGACCGCTTTTAGTGAAATCTTCTTGAGTGTAATCAATGATTTCATCTGCACCAATCGAGCGCAGCATGTCCAATTTCCCCGTGCTGTCCACGCCAGTCACTTCAGCCCCAAAGTACTTGGCAAGCTGTATCGCAAAAGTACCAATACTCCCACCCGCACCATTAATCAAAACCTTTTGTCCGCTTTGGATATTTCCTTGTCTAAGAAAATGCAATGCTTCAAGTCCCCCAAGGGGAACGGCGGCGGCTTCCTCATAGGTCATATTGGCCGGTTTTATTGCCAGCGCCCCTTCTTCAGGCAGACATTTGTACTCGGCATAAGCACCAAATCCAAAACCGGTAGTCCCAAAAACTTGGTCACCTTTCTTAAATAGTTTTACATCTTTGCCTACTGATTCAATTTCCCCGGCTAGCTCCTGCCCTAGTATAGTTATTCTTTCTGGTTTTCTGACACCCGTATATATTCGCATGGGGAGCGACAAAAAGAGAGGGAATTTGAGACTTCGAGCCTCACAGTCCCCTGCTGAGACTGTTGTTGCATATATTCTTATCAGTACT
>JALHTN010000437.1 GCA_022865865.1 Anaerolineales bacterium | reverse complement strand
GGATGGCAGCGTGCCGCCGCTGTTCACCGATTTCACCTATGACAACCTGGGTGTGCCAAAGAGCGATCATAAACTCTTGAAGGATGCGGATGTGGACCTCGGCTTAGGAGCCGTTGTTGGAGAATCTGGAGAGAAAGGAAAGTTCAAGGTGATGACGCTGCGCAACATCGCTCTCACTGGGCCTTATGCCCACAACGGGTATTTCAAGAAGCTGGAGGATATCACCCACTTCTACAACACCCGCGATGTGCCGGGTGTCTTAAAGAAAGGGGCTGATTGGCCGCCTCCCGAGTATCCCGCGACGATCAATGTTGACGAACTGGGCAATCTGGAACTCAGTGATTCTGACGAAGATGCTCTGGTTAAATTTATGAAAACGCTCAGCGATGGGTGGATGCCATAAAATTCAATTCTAAAGAATCTAATAACCTTCAGCGGGTGTGTTGTTTTAAACAGCACACCCGTTTTACCTTTATTTCCACGGGATTTTCGATTCATCCTCCTTCCTTGACACCCCCTACCGGCTGTGCAATAATGCACCTAGATCACGTTTGGTAAAAGGATGGATCTTATGGCCGAGAAAGAGAAAAATGAACACCCGCGTTTTCGGGATGCCATTCCCGAAGAAGCTCGCCAGCATGCCAAAAACGCCAGGAACGAGATGCGTAAAAGTTGGGCGAACATGCTGCCCCCAGAATTTATTAATCACCGGCGCCGGGCGCGCATGGAAATGCTGCTCGCGGCTCGTGAGCTGATCAACCATGCCTTGGATCGGATAGAGACTCCCGAAGAAAAGCCAGACTAATTTGCAGTTTTCCAGAGGGGATTTAATTTCTTTTTGGTCTGGCGAGCACTAAACCCACCAGGACGATCACGGATCCAGCGTAAAGCAGCCGGGCAAACAGCAGCTCACCCCCCAGCTGCAGCAGCACACCGCTAATTAATAACGCCGCAAAGATCAGCGCGTACAGAATGCGGCGCAGGGTGAGCTCGATGCCGCCCAGCTGGGGTTCAAGCCCGGGTATCCGCACGCCAACTTCATCACGCTCGATCTTATCCAGGGCGGATTCCATCTTTCTGGGAAGTGCCAGCAGCGTCTGCAGTATGGCACCAGCCTCCGCGAACAAGATATCCCACCTGGATTCGCCTTGCTCTGCCAGCAGCTGGCTGGCGTATGGGGTCAGGCTCTCCCAGAAGTTGAAGTTGGGATAAAGTCCTGTGCAGATGCCAGCCAGGATAGCCACGGTCCTCATCAAAAATACAATATCCTGGGGCACTTGAAAAGGCATGGCGTAGACCAAATCGCGAAATTCCTTGGCGAATTCATGCATCTCCTCGAATGGAATCTCGCGCAGCTGCTCCATGGATTTACCCCAGAAGCGGTCGAAGACCTTTGCGTCCGCCTGGGCGATCAGGTCTAAATCCGCGCTGGGCAGGAGTACATCCAGCATCTGGTAGGATTTCACCATGCGGGCAGCATCTTTGGTCGCCAGCCCAATGGCTAACTCTCGCAAACCAGCCCGCGCACCCGGCGGCACATGTCCCACCATGCCGAAATCTACAAAGGTCAGCTGCCAGGAAACCTGGCCAGCTTCATTTGTAGTGGTTGGTTCAACGAACATGTTCCCCGGATGGGGGTCGGCGTGGAAGAAACCGTTTTCAAAAATCTGGTAGAGGTAAATATCAAACACCCGTTCAGCGACCTGATCAAGGGAGATACCCGCCGCTGTGATCTGGTCGTAATCCGTGATCTTGATCGCGTAGACGTCTTCCAGGGTCAAGACCCGGCGCGTGGTGAGTGACCAGACGACTCCTGGAATGCGTACACCGGGTCTGTCTTTGAAATTCTCGGCAAAGGTTTCGGCATTGCGTCCTTCAGCCAGATAATCAATTTCTTCATACAGGATGCGGGAAAATTCAGCCAGCAGCGCTGGTACATCTGCCCTGCGGCGGATGGGTTCATAGCGCATTGCCCAGCTGCCGACAGTGCGCAGGGCTGCCAGATCGGTGGTGATCACCTGCTCGATATCCGGCCGCTGGATCTTAACGACCACCTGCAGCCAACCGCGATCGTTTTGATCTTGATTGGAAAACAACCTGGCGCGGTGGACCTGTCCTAAAGATGCAGCAGCCAATGGGTTTTGATCAAATTCGGCGAATTTTTCCCCCAGCGATCCCCCCAACTCGGCTTCCAGCAGCTGGCGGATGGCATTGAAATCCTCGGGCGGCACTTCGTCCTGCAACCCCGAGAGTTCAGAGGTGATCTCTTCCGGGAGCATATCTGCGCGCGCGGAGAGGAATTGGCCCACTTTAATGAGAACACCGCCCATCTGGACGGCCAAGTGATGATAATCCTGGGCAATATGCTGCAAACGCTTTGAGCGGGTACGGTTTGAAATCTTTCTGAATCCGACCCAGCGCAGGAAAACATCCCAAAACAATAGAGTCAGGATAACTCGCCCAAAGAAGAATAGGATGCGGCGGTACCTTGATTTATCCACGGGTGGGATTATAGCATGCGGCGATGACCCTGAATTAATACACCAATCAGCGGTGTTCGCATTCCCGAAATCAATTCCGTGCCGTTACCTTTCTTCCCGCTCAGATAATGAAATAATAAGTTAGCACAGTGCAGACCAGCGTGATGATCAATCCGAAGATTGTGCCAGCTGGAATGGATTTAAGCATATGCTCCTTCATCGAATCCCAACCCATCGCCTCCGGGAGCTTTAAAAATCCTGGCCGCCAGTATCCAAGTACAAGACCGTTGATGACGATGGTGTCGAATAAGAAGAGGATCAGGTAAAGCACCAGGTTGAGGGCATAAAGACCACCAAAAATCAAACGGAATCCTTTCTGGATCAATCCAAAATAATTCGCCACGACCAGAAAAAATACAATGAGAACCAGGAAAACAATCGAGGCCAGGTATCCCTGAATGGGAATCTTTTCTTTTAATCAACCATCCTCATCCCTGGTAGTGTAAACGACCCCAGTTCTGAAGACGAAAATTACGAATAAACTGAAAAGTGCAGAGCCAATAATCCCCCATGTTGCCAGGCAACTTAGCACTTCACTCGTCGATATGCTGATGAATCATTCCGGCTACAGCATTAAAACAAATAGGTGAACGATCAACCCTCGGCTATCTACTGTCATTATATTGCCAAACCATGTAACGCGCATCCAATCTCTTAAATCCAATCAGGAGATTTATTCAATGATGTATACGCAGGGTTGAAAATCAATAATGCCGGTTGAGGAAAAAATCGAAAGGATGATCAGCGAAAGTTTGTCTCAAATCCTGGTTGTGCTGTGATCGACTGCTGGTTCAAACGATTGGATACAAGAGCTGGTTCAAGATAAGTGATGTCGAGTTTTGGGTGCTCCTCGACGGCAACGTTCTCTTTGGAGGAAAATCGCACGATGTGGTTTGGTCCCGTTGATTTCAGTAGAAGACCATAATTTGGCACTCCATTAACCCACTCTTGAACCAGGTCGGTGATATCGATCTCCCGCATACAGCTGCTCTGATTGGGGATGAAACTTGCATAGGCATGCGAATTGTCAAAATCACCACCCGCCGCTATCCAAGGAGCACCCCAGGTGACTGAATCTTCAGACCAAGGCGAAGTCAGCCTGAAAAGATAAGTTATTTGATCCTCCTTTTTATCTTTTTCATATAGATAAAGCATGGCGCTGGTCACGGTGCTCCCCTGGGGAATCGAGCTCACATCAAAACG
>JALHTN010000436.1 GCA_022865865.1 Anaerolineales bacterium | reverse complement strand
TGGAGGCTGCTGCAGCGATCTTTCCCCAGCCACCCTGCATCAAGATTAAATTACATTCGCGATCCTGGATAATGAGATCATGGCGAAAACATTCTCCAAATGGTGTCAGCTCGATTTCCCCAACTTGCAGCAGCTGGCGGACAGCCCGCCATTCTGCATCCGCGGAGATTAATACAACCACATTCATATCTCTAATTCCATTTTCTCCAAATGAATAAAGCCCATCACTTTCAACAAACTATTGACCAGGTTATATAATACCTAAGGTAATTGTGGATCATAATCCATTTTTATGATCGGATAGCAGGAATTTACTGCACCAGAGCATTATGCGTATCTGATATTCGAAAGAGCCAGGTGCAGAATTTAGTAAATAAACCCAATCTAGCAGGCAATGAATTTGCCATGACAAGAGCCAAGATCCATTTTCAAGAGCCGCTTAATGAACTCCTTTATTCCAGGAATAGAGAGAGCCTCCAGGTTATCGATTTCAATGAAAACCAGACCATCAAACACCTGATTGAATCATCTGGAATTCCCCATACAGAAGTCGGGCAGCTGATAGCTAATGATCAACTTATTGATTTCAACTACCTGGTTAACGATGACGATTATGTTATCGTCTATCCAGCAACATCGAAACACGACCAACTCTCTGGCATGCTCATGAATGGGGAGATGACCATACCAGTTCGTTTTATCCTGGATAATCACCTTGGGAAATTAGCTTCCCATTTGCGCATGCTTGGTTTTGATGCAGATTACAGCAACGAATACCAGGACAAAGAATTAGCCGAAAGCGCTGTTTCACTCGGGCGAATTTTGCTTACACGTGATCGCCAGTTGCTGATGCATAAAACCATTCGCTTTGGTTATTTAATTCGCTCCTTACAGCCCGAAATTCAAATACTTGAAATCCTCGACCGTTTTAATTTAAGCTCCGAGATAACGTTTTTTCAGCGCTGCTTGCGCTGCAATCACCCCCTGGAACCAGTAGAGAAAAGTCTTGTGGAGCTGCAGCTGCAGCCCCTTACAAAGAAATATTTCCAGGATTTCAACAGGTGTACCGGATGCCGGCAGGTTTACTGGCGGGGGTCCCATGTCGAGCGTATGGAAAAGTGGTTGAGAGACATCCTCCCCCCCAAGATAATATCGAACCTTGAAGCCAGGCAATTAACTAGTCCCAATAAAAATCAACCCTGAGAAAGCCCAAGGTTGATTTGGCACACATTATCCTGATTTAATTTCGTTATTGCTCAATTGATACCAGGCTTCCGAAGGTGTTGATATTCAGCGTCCATTCACTGCCTACTTGAGCGGCCTGGTAGAGATTAATATCGGTAGTTGTGTAACTGTAGATCTCATCTCCAGATACGAAAACGATGGTATAGCTCTCCTCCCATTCCTCCCCCACTCGCTGGCCATCATCTACTATTGGTTCTGGCCAAAAAGGTGAAAAATCAGTCCCGGATGCCGTAACCAAATCCACCACCTGCCATTCGTCCAATGTAAAAGTGCAAAACGAGGCGTAAACCTCATATTCACAATCTTGAACCACCTCAGCGAACCCACTGCCGGAATCTACCGTATAGGGTGTACCACATACTTCTACGGAGTTCGGAGCAGATTCGGATTGTATGTTTCTTACTTCTTGACTGCAAGGCCCTTTCACTGCCTCTGAAGAAATCTCATCTTCCCAACCCTTATGATCCACTGCTACCAAAGCTTCTACTGGTACTGTTCGCTCCCAATTTACATTTTCGACCATGGCAGTGGTTGGTTGGGTGCGGTTGGCAAAGAAAAGGTATGCCCCGCAGGCGATCACTAATACAGCAATCACTCCCAGAATGATCCAGGTGCGAGTTTTTGAGGCGGATTTAGGTGCTTCAATAGATTGAGCTGCAGCTGGCTTTTCTTGTGCCAGGCTGCTCCCGCAAAAGGCGCAAGTTTTTTCGTGATCGGGATTCTCTTCACCACAGTGCGGACAGGGGATCATCTCAACCGGTCCTGTTTTATAAGCACCCACAACACGACCGCTCTCCCGTTTGATTCCCTCAACCAAATCGCCTCCGCAATTGTGGCAAACCTCAGTTCCAGCCGGGTTCCTAGAACCACAGAATGGACAGTGGATATCCGCTCCTGCTTCAGCTTGAGCAATTTTCTGCTCGTCAGTGATTATTTCTTGTCGTTCTGCCTGTTCGAATTCCACATCATCTGGCTGTGGGGCACCACAATTCCCACAATGCTGATCGGGTCCTGGATTAATCCCATTACAATTCGGGCAGGTCCACTGCAGTTCAATATGTCCGATCTTCTTACGCGCCATTTTTAATCAGTCTCCTAAAAGATCGCTTTATTTAGCGTATTAATATCCGGGATCAATTCTATCAAACCCAATTGCTGCCTGACTTTTCATCCCTGCAAGCCAACCTACAATTCAAAGGAAATTAATTGGATAGCAGAAAGTTGATCTTTAGATTGACGATATTGATTCGAGATAAAACAAAAACTCACCCGGCTAATAATAACTGCAGCTGAGTGAATCCTTATCGTTAGATTTTAATCTACTCCTATTGCCTGGCGAACCTGAGCGATTTTTGGTCGAGATATTTTACGCGCTTTTTCAGCACCTTGCAGAAGAATCTGTTCAAGATATTCCCGATCCTCCATATATCGCTCGTACTTATCCCTCGCTTCTGAAAACTCGATTTCCAGCAGTTCGAAAAGTTCAGTTTTTATCTGGCTATACGCCAGACCTCCTTGGAGATACCCTTCCCTTACACGTTGGACATCCTCGGTTGAGGCAAAATGTTTATAAATCGCAAATACATTGTCTGTTTCTGGATCTTTCGGCTCCTCGGGGCGCCGAGAATCGGTCACAATGCGCATCACCCTTTTTCGTACTTCTTTCGATTGGGCAAACATCGGGATTACATTATCATAACTCTTGCTCATTTTGCGCCCATCCACGCCCGGTATCGTCATTACCTCTTCCCGAATGACTGCTTCGGGTAATGTCAAAACTTCACCATACGCACTGTTTATCGCTTGTGCGATATCGCGTGCGATCTCGATGTGCTGTTTCTGATCCAATCCAACTGGAACGTAATTGGTATCAAACAGTAAAATATCCGCAGCCATTAATGTCGGATAGAAGAACAATCCTGCATAAATCCCCTCATCCGGGGAAAGCCCTCGTTCAACATTATCATCCACTGCAGCTTTATAGGCATGCGCCCGATTTAACAGACCCTTTGAAGTAAAGCATGATAGTATCCAGGTCAGTTCCATAACCTCTGGAATGTCGGACTGCCGGTAGAAAATTACTTTGTCAGGATCGAGTCCCAAAGCCAGCCAAGTCGCAGCCACATCATATGTTAAGTGCTTCATATCATCGCCAACTTTGACAGTAGTCAAAGCATGATAATCAGCGATGAAATACATAGCCTGGTATTCCTGGGCTAATTCCAATGCCGGCCGAATCATCCCCAAGAAGTTCCCGATGTGTGGAGTCCCGGAAGGTTTTATTCCGGTTAATGCAATTTCATTTGACATGGAAGATACCTTTTCTCCTGATAATGGTAGATTGTATCAATAGAGCTCTTTATATTCAACTGGTTTCATCAACCCCAAATCGATTTTGGAAATCTCATCCGGTCCTAACTCCATCAAGGAAACCTGAACTGCCTGAACCTCTTGGCGCAGCTTCTCGATATTGATACCCCGACAGGTATCAGGCAGAGGTCCGAGGCATTTTCGCAACCTAAAAAACATCTTCACCGCACCATTATAATTTCCACGTTCGATTTGATAATATGCAACTGAGACTTGCAGAATCGCGCGGTATAAATCCCGCCCCGGACTCTGATCCTCCATCCAGGCTCGCTCAAATGAGTCATGCGCTTGAAAATATTTACCGCGATTGAATTCTCGCAGGCCTTTTTTCCCGAAATGGGACAGCTCTTCCTGGCAAGTTTTTATTAATTCAGCCACGTCGATTACCTTGGCATTCTCGGAAAGCAAATCTGGTAGATTCTTCATAAAATTTGATCGCGCCACAGAAAGATCTGCGCCAGCCTGCTTGGCTGCAAGCAGCTTCTCTTGGTCAACATGCGGTCCGTAGCAAAGCACAGGAATTCCTCGCGTTGCTGGCACCGATGTGATCAAGGATATCCAATCCAAGCTAGGAATTGACTTGTTAGCTAAATCGAAGATGATCAAGGCTGGTCTCAATGCGGTGATACGTTCGATTAACATCGCCTCCATGCCATGAACAGGTTCAGCTCGTTGATGCTTCAAAGCTGAATCTTCGACACCAACGTTCTGGTCTGAGATCTCCCACTCTACAAATTCAAAGCCCAATTCCTGTGCGACGCTTTCAATACGGACCGCAGTGATTAAATCTTCAACATATACCAATATAATGGGGTGATCTTTCATACTTATCTACCTTGAACGCAGCCAAATTCTGCTGAGTAATTATCAATACGCAAGAAACAAAAATATCCGATCAGGCTGTTCCTTCCCGGGTATTTCTACCCAAAATTTCCTCTAAATGTTCAACAATCCTGATCAATTCCATCAAGAGTGGCCTGGACCCATGCTTTTCAAAAGCTTGGATCAACTGCTCATAATACCAGAGTGTGCCGTCTTTGCCACCATTAAATCCAGCCCAGGCATCATCCCCTTCCCGGCGGACATCGCGCAGAGTGGCCCGTGCGTTATAAACTTTA
>JALHTN010000054.1 GCA_022865865.1 Anaerolineales bacterium | reverse complement strand
GCTGTGCCGATTTCTATTCTTTATGATCGTGGGCAGACAGTTTTACCCGCTGCTTTATTACACCAACGGATTCCCGAACCATACGTTGTGATTCATCCAGAAACCACTGCTGCGCTCGGAATCACCGATGGGGCGCAGATACGATTAGAGATTGAAGGTTATGAAGTAGAAGTGACAGCATATTTGGACGAAACCATACCAGGTGGAGTCGTGCTGGTACCGCGCAGTATGGGAGTTCCTATTTTCGAGCAGACACCAGTCAAAATAGCGCTCGTTCAAGAAATGGTGACATAACAGGGTACTTGCATGGATTATTTGCTAATTTTTGAGTGGATCATAAAAGCCGTCGTAATACTGCTGTTCTGCGTGACAGGTTTTGCCTACCTCACTTTCTATGAGCGCAGAGCTCTGGCTCGAATGCAAATTCGTATCGGTCCCAATCGAGCCGGTCCATCAGGTTGGCTGCAGCCAGTGGCAGATGGCATCAAATTGATCTTCAAGGAAGAAGTAATCCCCGCCCGAGCTTATAAAGTGCTCTTCATTTTGGCACCCATGATCACGGTTTTTCCTGCGCTGGTAATTCTGGCAGTAATTCCATGGGGAACGGCGATCACGATCTTTGGCCGCACTATCCCGCTCTACCTGACCAATATCAACGTAGGAGTGTTATACCTGGTTGCCATCGCCTCCATCTCTGTATACGGAATCGTGTTAGCGGGATGGTCTTCAAATAACAAGTATGCCATGATGGGCGGGATGCGTTCTTCTGCTCAAATGATCAGCTACGAATTAGCATTGGGTCTAGCTTTGATCGGACCGATCCTTATTGCTGGTACGATGAGTTTGGTGGGCATCGTTGAAGCCCAAAACCCAATCTGGTTTATCGTCTACCAACCAGTTGGGGCGATCGTTTTCTTCATCGCTTCAGTCGCCGAGGTGAACCGGGCACCATTCGATATGCCAGAAGCTGAACAAGAGCTAACGGCCGGCTACCATGCTGAATATTCCGGAATGAAGTTTGCGCTGTTCTTCATGGCTGAATACGTTAAGATGATCGCAATCAGCGCCATTGGTGCTACGCTTTTCTTAGGTGGTTTTCGTGGACCTTTCATCGATCAGGTTCCCATACTTGGGCCGTTTTATCTATTTTTCAAGATTATGGTGCTGCTGTTCCTCCTGATCTGGCTGCGGGCTACATTACCTCGCCTGCGGTATGACCGGCTGATGGCATTTGGCTGGAAGATACTGCTGCCGGTTGCCCTGGCGAACGTGTTCCTGACTGCTGTTGTATTGGTATTGATTGGAGGTTAGGGATGAGTGCTGTTGTCGGACTTGCGCGCGGATTATTTACCACGCTCAAGGAAATGTTTGGAAGACCAATCACGGTCCAGTATCCGGAGCACAAGCTGCCGGTCTCGCGCCGTTTTAAAGGACGTCATTTTCTCGACCGGTATGAGAATGGACTCGAAAAATGTATTGGCTGTTCCTTATGTGCTGCAGCCTGTCCAGCTGACGCGATCTTTGTAGAATCATCTGAGAATACTGATGATCTACGTTTTTCACCTGGTGAACGGTATGCCAGCACATATGAGATCAATATGCTGCGCTGCATATTCTGCGGTTATTGTGAAGACGCCTGTCCAACAGAAGCGATCATACTTGGAGACAATTACGAATTATCGTTCTATGACCGTAAAAGCGCTATTTATACAAAGGAAAGACTGATTGTTCCAACACCTGTCAACGGGAAAATAACTCCTCAAAAGGTGGAGCCAGGAACTTTTGATCGCTCTATTCCTATGATGCTAGATGCATTAGATTGATGCACAAGGATAAGAAGATTTTACGAATTCGGGTGAATGATGACTTCTGATTTTCTACTGTTCATTGTACTGGCGGTTGTGGCAGTTGCTTCGGCTCTGAGTATGTTGCTCAGTCGTAATGCAGTGTATTCAGCTTTGTTTTTAGTCATTAACTTCGCCACCATCGCAGTCTTTTTTTTATTGCTCGGTTCACCATTTCTTGCGATGGCCCAAGTAACAATCTATGCTGGAGCAATCATGGTTCTGTTTTTGTTTGTCATCATGCTCCTCGGAGCAGAACCATTGAGCCAAGATGAGAGCTTGCCCTGGCAGCGTCCGGTAGCGATAATCCTTGGGGTCGTTCTCCTGGTTGAGACCGGTATTATCGGGTATTCACTGGGTTTCCAGGAAGGGCTTCTACCTAGTTTTACTTCCTTCGCTTCTGATTATGCCAGCCCTGGTGATATCGGAATTTTATTATTCAATGAATATCTGCTGCCATTTGAGATCACCTCAGTTCTGTTATTGGTAGCCATGATCGGAGCAATCGTGCTAACCAGGAATCAGAAGTCATAAATATATTTATAGGTAGCTAGAGGTCAGGAATTAGATAATCGACGGGAGCAACAAGCTATGCCAGTTTCATACTACTTCGTGCTTTCTGCAATCTTGTTCACAATTGGTGCGCTTGGGGTATTGATCCGTCGAAACGCGATTATTATTTTTATGTCAGTCGAGCTGATGCTCAATGCAGCCAACCTGGCTTTCGTTGCGTTTTCTCAACTGCACGACACTTTAAATGGCCAGGTGCTGGTTTTCTTTGTGATCACTGTGGCTGCGGCTGAGGTTGCCGTTGGGTTGGCATTGATCGTTGCTATCTTCAAATCAAAGCAGAGCATCAATGTCGACGAATTGAACGAACTAAAACAGTAGTATAAGTAGTTGAATTTAGGTTGTTGGAAATTAATATGGTTTGTTGGAACTCAATATTTTTGCTGACTTGGAGAGCTGATCCATGTTCCTAAGCGAAGCAGCTGCATCAGGACCAACATATTTTTCCCTGGTCCCATTGGTCGTGTTCATTCCACTGGCTGGCTTGTTGATTAATATTATCTTTGGCAAGTGGATGGGTGAGAAAGCCATTGGTTGGATCGCCAGTTTAGCCTCTGGGTTAGCGTTACTGGTTTCCATCCTTTTAGGAATTTCCTTGCTCAACCATCCAGAACAGGTGATCATTCCCCTAGTGGAATGGATCAGCATCGGGAATCTCCAGGTTGAATGGGCTTTCCAGGTTGATACCCTGTCGGTAACCATGATGCTGGTCGTATCCGGCGTTGGAACCCTGATCCACGTTTATTCGATCGGCTACATGCACGAAGATGTGCGTTTTAATGGCGATCCAGGTCGCTTCCGCAGGTTTTTTGTCTACATGAATTTATTCATTGCATCCATGATGGTCCTGGTCAGTGCGAGCTCTTATCTAATGCTGTTTGTTGGGTGGGAAGGTGTTGGCTTGTGCTCTTATTTGCTGATCGGATTTTGGTTTGAGAAGGGGAAAGGTGGTATTGCTAACGCTCTGGCAGCCAAGAAAGCCTTCATTGCCAACCGGGTGGGTGATTTTGGTTTGTTGATCGCCATCTTCATCATGTTTTGGGCATTTGGCTCTTTAAACTTTGATCAAGTCTTTGCAAATTCATCCCAGGCAGCAGAAACAGTCATCATTGCGATAACGCTGCTCATGCTGGTTGGTGTGGCAGGTAAATCTGCCCAAATCCCGCTCTATGTGTGGTTGCCGGATGCGATGGCGGGTCCCACACCAGTCTCGGCTTTAATCCATGCAGCAACCATGGTTACTGCTGGTGTATATCTAATCACCCGCTCTTACCCGTTGTATGAATCTGCGCAGCAAGCCCAAAATATCGTCGCCATGGTTGGTGGTATCACCGCGCTTTTTGCGGCCACCATCGCCGTCGGTCAATTTGATATTAAGAAGGTCCTGGCATACTCGACCATCAGCCAGCTTGGTTTTATGGTTGCTGCGGTAGGAATCGGAGCCTACACAGCTGGCATGTTCCATTTGGTAACGCATGCCTTCTTCAAAGCGCTGCTATTTTTGGGAGCTGGTTCGGTTATCCTGGGAGTAGAGCATGGTCATCATCATTTAGAACATGAGGGTAAGGGGGAAAAAGGTGGTGCTGAATTCGATCCTCAAGATATGCGCAACATGGGTGGATTGCGTACCCGCATGAAAACTACATTCTGGGTGTACATGATTGGCACCCTGGCTCTGGTGGGTATTTTCCCCTTCGCTGGTTTCTGGTCCAAAGATGAGATTCTGCTGGAGGAGCAAATTCTTTTCCCACCGGTATACTGGATATTGATTATTGCAGCTTTTCTGACTGCCTTTTACATGGGTAGACAGGTCTTGATGGTTTTCTTTGGCAAACCCCGCTCGAAAGCCACCGAGCATGCCAAAGAGAATCGATCATTAATCACTATTCCTTTGATCATATTAGCTTTCTTCTCAGCGATTGGGGGCATCCTAAACTTGCCCCGCTTACATACCTTTGCTGAGTGGCTTGAGCACACCGTTAAGGTTATTCACCCGGTGGAATTCAGCTTGGCAGCTGCAGTGGTGGCATCGATTGTTGCGCTGTCCGGACTCGTGGTTGCCTGGGTTGTTTACAGCTGGCGTTATAAGCAGCTGCAAGAATTACCTCCAGCCAAAAGACCGGATGATCCCTTGCGACAGTGGCTGGGTCCCATCTTCACTGGTATGGAAAACAAGTGGTGGGTGGATGAACTTTACTGGGCGGTGATCTTAAACCCGTACATCACGTTATCCCGCTTCCTGGCTGAGGTGATCGATTGGCGCTTCTGGCACGATTGGTTTCACGACACTGTTATCGCCCGTAGTTTTAGAGAATTTGCAAAATTCCTGGCAGGTGCATTCGATTTAGGTGTCATCGATGGAATAGCAAATGGTCTGGCAAGCATCACAGTTCGTTTTGCTGGCAGCCTGCGCAAGGTTCAAACTGGATATGTACGTAATTATGCGCTGTCGGTATTCGTCGGAGTTGTAGTAATTATTGGATATCTGATCTTGCGCTGAGCAACTCCTGCTTCTCCCATCACAGGATGGGGTATAGAAGATAAGGAAAGGGGCAGTTACTAACTTTAGAACGAGGACAAGCTATGGACTTCTTGCTTCACCCCCTTACATTAGTCACGTTTTTCCCATTGCTGGGTGTATTAGTGATCCTGTTCATCAACCGGGAGAACAAAACCACCATCCGCTGGATAGCATTGATCACCTCATTGATAACCTTTGGTATATCTTTGTGGGTATTAATGCTCTTCAACCCAGCCGATCCCGATTTACAAATGGTGATCGATATTCCCTGGATAGAAGTCGCTGGTTGGGAGATCACCTATTTGATGGGCATCGATGGTGTGAGCATCTTGCTGGTGCTCTTAACCACTTTCTTGACTCCGATCGCGATCCTTTCAACCTGGACTGCGGTCGAAGAAAGGGTCAAGGAATTCATGATCTTCTTCCTGATGCTGGAAGTAGGTATGATAGGTGTCTTCCTCTCCCTTGATCTTTTCTTGTTCTATGTTTTCTGGGAATTCACCTTGGTCCCGATGTATTTCTTGATTGGCGTGTGGGGTGGATCGAACCGGATTTATGCTGCGGTGAAATTCTTCCTCTACACCATGGCAGGATCGATCTTGATGCTCTTGGCGATCCTCTGGTTAGGAGTCTCTCAAGGGACATTCTCAGTACCTGAATTGATCGCCAACGCCACAATCCCAGCCAATATTGAAATCTGGCTTTTCCTGGCATTCGCAGCCGCGTTTGCCATCAAAGTCCCGATGTGGCCGCTGCATTCCTGGTTGCCCGATGCTCACGTGGAAGCTCCAACAGCAGGCTCTGTGATCCTGGCAGGCGTTTTGCTGAAGATGGGAACATATGGTTTCTTGCGCTTCAATCTTTCGCTGTTCCCGACGGCATCTATCAAGCTGGCTCCATGGATAGCTGCGCTGGCGGTTATTGGTATCTTGTATGGTGCCATGGTTTCCTATGCCCAAAAGGATGTCAAGAAATTGGTTGCCTATTCTTCGGTCAGTCACCTTGGATTCGTCATGTTGGGTTTGTTTGCCATCAACGCCCAAGGGATCGAAGGTGGGATACTGCAGATGGTCAACCACGGCATCAGCACCGGCGCATTGTTCCTCCTGGTCGGTATGATCTATGAAAGACGGCATACCCGAGATATGGATGCATTCGGTGGTCTCTGGAAAGTGATGCCTGTCTACGCGGTTCTGACATTGATCGTGACCTTATCATCCATGGGTTTACCTGGATTGAATGGCTTTGTGGGCGAATTTACCATCTTGCTGGGTGCTTTCGGTTCGAAGGTTCTGAACAGTCCCTGGTTTGCAGTCCTGGCAGCCATTGGTGTGATCCTGGCCGCGGTTTACCTGCTTAATATGTTCCAAAAACTTTTCTTAGGGGAAGTGGATAAAGAAGAAAATCGCAAACTGCTGGATATGAACTTGCGGGAGATCGTTACCCTGGTTCCCTTGTTGATCTTGATTTTCTGGATCGGCTTATATCCTTCGCCCTTCTTTAATTTGATGGAAGCTTCTGTAACCAAGCTGGTTGAATCAATACAGGTTGCGGCAATGGCTGGACTGCCGTGAGCACTGAAAGAAGGTTCAAATGACCCTGGGAGATTTAACCGCCAACCTGATCAAGATACTGCCTCTGAGTATTGTAATTCTCTGGGCTTGTGTGCTCTTGTTGGTGGATCTATTTATTCCGAAAGATCGGAAACCATGGACAGCTGCCCTGGCAGCATTGGGTATGCTGGTCGCAATGGGGTTATCCATTGCCCAGACTGGAATTGACAGCGAGGCATTCGGGGGCATGCTGGTGGTGGATGGATTTTCTCAATTCCTGACCATCCTGGTGCTGGGAAGTGGATTGGTTGCGGTGATGCTGTCCTATGATTATTTGACCCGCCTGGGGATCCAGCGCGGCGAGTACTACGTGCTTTTGATGTTCTCGATCAGCGGTATTATGCTGATGTCCATGGCTGCGGATTTAATCGTGATCTTCCTGGCTCTGGAGCTGCTCTCCATCCCCCTCTATATACTGGCAGGTTTCGCCATACCGCGGACAGATTCGGAAGAAGCTGCAATCAAGTATTTCCTGCTGGGCGCATTTGCCAGTGGTTTCTTAGTATACGGGGTGGCGCTGGTATTTGGAGCAACGGGATATACTGGTTTGACTGAAGTTCTGCAAGCCATTGAAAGTGGTGCGGTTGATCTGACTTTGCTTTCGGTCGGTGCAGCCTTGATCCTGGTAGGTTTGAGCTTCAAGGTTGCTGCGGTACCATTCCATATGTGGACACCAGACGTGTATCAGGGGGCTCCCTCCTCGGTGACAGCTTTCATGGCGGTGGGCGCAAAAGTAGGTGGTTTTGCAGCGCTTATGCGCATTTTTGTCACCTCTTTGGGAGTCCTGGCAGTTGATTTCACCGCGGTACTGTGGGGGTTAGCTGCCTTGACCATGATCCTGGGGAATATTGTCGCCATCGCTCAGAAGAACATCAAACGAATGCTGGCTTATTCAAGCATCGCCCAGGCGGGATATATCCTGATGGCACTCGTTCCTTACGGGCAGAAGGAAATCATGGGAGATGTGATCGCAGCAGCCCTGCTGTATTTGGTCGCCTATGCCATGATGAATTTCGCAGCCTGGGCGGTCGTAATTACTTTAGAGAAAGCTGAGGGCAAAGGATTAGAGCTCAGCGATTATGCTGGCTTAGGGCGCAAGTACCCCGTGTTAGCGGCTATTATGACGGTCGCAATGCTGTCATTCACTGGGATACCCCCCACGCTGGGATTTATCGGCAAGTTTTATCTTTTCCGCAGCGTTATCGATGGGGGCTTTATCTGGCTGGCGATCATCGGAGGGCTCACTTCCCTCGTATCCGCTTACTATTATTTGCGGGTCGTGATTTACATGTACATGCAGGAAGGGGAACCAGTCGCCCACCGTGATAACTGGGTTTACCTGACGGCAGCAGTGACAGGGATTGGGATGATCGTATTGGGCATCTTTTCCTTGCCGCTGCTAAATTGGGCTTACCAGGCGGCTATATCTGCCTTCTAATTGATAACGCCCTCCGGTTTTCTTATGCCGGAGGGCGTTTATTATTTAATGATCAGTAAATTCTCATCATGAAGTACTATACAATTTACGGTGTACGAGACTGAGGGCGCGCACCTGGTCAGCAGCATGGTATGAGGAACGCACCAGCGGCCCGCTCTCAACCCATTGAAAACCGATCTCAAGGCCAAATGCTCTCAACTCTTCGAACTCGTCCATGGTGTAATAGCGTGCAATGGGCAGGTGTTTCTTGCTCGGCTGCAGGTACTGGCCGAGGGTCAGAATATCCACTCCCCAGCTGCGCTGATCGCGCATGACGCTTTTTACTTCATCCATGGTTTCACCCAGGCCGACCATGATCCCAGACTTGGTGAGCACTTCAGGGTCGAGCTTTTTGGCGTTTGACAGCGTCTCGGCCGCCCACTCGTAGCGGTCTTGAGGTTGAACTTTCTTAAACAGGCGCGGAACGGTTTCCACGTTGTGGTTGAGTATCTCGGGGCGGGCGTTCATCACGATCTGTAAAGCTTCTATGCTGCCTTTGAAATCGGGAATCAAGACCTCGATTGAACAGCCGGGATGCAGCTGGCGTATGCGGTTGATCACCATAGCAAAGATCGGTGCACCACCATCCTTGCGGTCATCACGATTGACACTGGTTATGACCGCATGCTTGAGGTCCATCGCTTTAACCGCTTGTGCAATACGTTCCGGTTCCAGCCAATCAAGTGGCGAGGGCTGACCGCGCTTGATATCGCAAAAGCCGCAGGTACGAGTACAGACATCACCCAGCATGAGGAATGTCGCCGTGCCAGCACCCCAACACTCACCCAGATTGGGACACATGGCTTCTTCACACACGGTGTGCAGTTCTTTCGTCCGCATCAGGTCTTGCAGCCACTGGTAGGTCTCTCCAGATGGGGCGCGTACTTTGATCCAGTCGGGTCGGCGCAGGGGGGTGGTGCTATTGCTATCAGGTTTTACGCGGTCACGGGTGGGAGTATGGGGCATGTGAATTCCTAAATAATTACCAATAAATTCTGCTAATAATCGCAGAAAGGGTTTAATTCCTGGTTAATTCTACCTCAGAATGAGAAACTGCCTCTTAGAAGCAGGTTAATTCAAACGGTATCCTGGGATGCTGGTGGAACAACCGGAGAGGCGTGAAAAGTAAACAGAGCATGATTCAAAACCTGTTGATTTTGGGGTGATCAATCCACCCCGCATGCAGAATAAAGGATACTGCGGATGGATTTATTATGCCTGCTCGACCTTGCGCACGATCACCCGGATCCCTTTGACTTCCAGCACTTCGACGGGTGCTCCTTCATTGATTGTATCTTCTCCCGGCGCTAATTCGCCGCTCCATAACTCGCCACCCAATTGAACTGTGCCAAAGGGTGCGATCGTGGTGCGAGCGGATCCGGTACGTCCAATCAAGGACTCCTGGCCCATCCGAACAGGAGCTCTCTGCGCCCGGAGGGCGATGGTCAATATTGCGAAAAATATTCCCGCCGTGACCAGCGAGACCCCGATCACCAGAGGTACGGAAACCCGCAAAAAGGATGGAGTGCCCGGTGAATTGAACAGCACCAAAGAACCTACGATCAGCGAAGCTACCCCAGCCGCGGTCAAAGCGCCATGGGTTGGTGCTTTAATATCGAGGACGAAGAGCACAAAAGCGATCACCAGGAAAATCAACCCAAACCAGTTGACCGGTAAAACTCCCAGGCCGTATGCTGCTAGAGCCACGCTGATTGCCCCAATAAATCCAGCAATCCAACCGCCCGGGCTCGAAAGTTCGATCAGAATTGCCTGGACGCCAACCGTTAGCAGCAGGAACACGATGTTTGGATTGGTGAGTACTCCCAGGAGGCTCTCTATGAAAGTTGGATCGAAGGGGATTACCTGAGAGTTACTGGTTTCCAAAGTCAGCGGTCCATCAATGGTGGTGACTTGGTAGCCATCCAATTGGTCAAGCAGATCGGGCACATTATCCGCGATGAAGTCAATTAAACCGATTTGGAGAGCTTCGCTGGCCGAGACTGCATAGGCGGACTCGATGGTCTCTTCCGCTACCTGGATCGCTTCTTTTCCGCGCGCTTCAGCCAGGGACCGTACCAGGGCTTTGAGGATATTCTTTTCCTTGGCCTCGATCGTTTCACCGAGGTCTTCACCCTCCGCCCCAACCGGGCTCGCCGCTCCAATGGCAGTCTCCGGTGCCATAGATGAAGCGTGACCAGCCAGGGTGATAACCGTTCCAGCACTGCCTGCAATGGCACCTTGTGGGGCAACATATACCACAACAGGTATGCTGCTTGCGCGAATCACCTGGACGAATTCATTCATCAGATCAACACTGCCGCCGGGGGTGTCCAGCATGAAAATTAATGCTTCAGCGTTTTGCTGTTCGGCACTGCTGAGGCCGCGCTCGAGATAGCCTAACATTGAAGGAGTTATCGGACCTTCTGCAGTAAGAACCAGAACTGGTGAAGAGGTCTCCTGAGCAGAAACTGGGGATCCACTCAACGGCAGGAGAATAATTATTAACCAGCTAATCAGGAATATACGCTTGACCATATCTTGTTTATTATAAGCGGGAAAAGTTATCAGTGAGATGATGAAATATTAAGGTTCAAGATAGTAATCCCTGAATTGTGTTGAAAACGATCTGCTCGAAAAATCTAAAACACGAAAAATCTAAATTTGACAATTAATCCAGATGCTGGTATGATCGCCGAGTTAGGATGCACGGAAGTTTCCATTGGATTATAAGGACGATGGCCCAAGGCGCAAGTCCTGGGTCATTTTTTGTTGACTGCTCCGGTGGGGATTCGAAATGCATCCATCAAAAAATTATGTACGAGTCAAGGAGTAAGTAAATGTCAGATCGTATCGTCGGTACAGTTAATTGGTTCAACGGCAGCAAGGGATATGGCTTCATTTCTCAGGAAGATGGACCGGATGTATTCGTTCACTATACTGCCATCGAAGCTGAAGGTTTTCGCAATTTAGTTGAAGGTCAGAAAGTGGAATTCTCGATTGAAGAAGGTCCCAAGGGATTGCAAGCCGCCAATGTGATGCCTGTGGAATAAGCATCTTCGAATTTTAGAACAAGTCACCCTGTACATTGCTGTGCGGGGTGATTTTTATTAATCTCTTGGGATGAATCGTTCTTTCAAGATGAAAGCCTGAATGGATTGGTGGACGAACTGATTTTCTGGCATAATCTGGGCGTATCCATCCCTTAACCATTGGAGCCAAAAGTGCCTATTGATCCATTTTTCGAAATCTTATTGCTTCTCGGACGACCCGCAGCTGGTAAAAGCGAAATCCTCGAGTTCTTAACCAATACAGATGGACCCACGCGCATCGAAAAATATCACATCGGAAAACTGGATGTGATCGATGACTTCCCCATGTTGTGGGCTTGGTTTGAGGAAGATGCTATCCTCAGCGAAAAGTTCGGCCAACCACGTCTGCATACTGATGAGGATGAATATTTTAAATACCCTTATTTATGGAATCTGTTGATTGAACGGATTGGGCTTGATTATCAAAAACGAACCCGGGATAACAACGGTTATCACCAGTACACAACCACGGTTGTGGAATTCGCCAGAGGCAGTGAGCACGGCGGTTACCGCCAGGCTTTCGAGCATTTATCGGACCAGATCTTAGAACGAGCAAGGATCGTATATGTGCAAGTTTCATTTGCTGAATCCTTGCGAAAAAATCGAAAGCGCTTTAACCCCGAGCGACCGGACAGCATCCTGGAGCATGCCGTGGAGGAAGAAAAGCTGGAAAAACTATACCGGGATGACGATTGGCGGGACTTACTTTCGAAAACAGGAACTGGAGAATATCTAACCATACGCGACCGCAAAGTTCCTTACGTAATATTCGAAAATGAGGATGACGTCACCTCAAGGGGTGGATTAGGATTGGGAAATCGTCTTGAAGAGACCCTGGATCGGTTGTGGGGACTCAAGAGCCGCGGTTAGAAGACAGCACGCGCAAAATTGGATGAATAGAGAATTGATTAGCTCAAACCGGAAGATTTCCAGATTATATGAAGATGTGCCAGCGGAGTCGCTAAATCGCCTGCAGGTATTCCGCGAAAGCTATCCGTACCAAACTGTCTCCTTGAGTGGGATCGAGTGGAATTACATCGACAGCGGATCCGGAAAACCACCGCTTTTCATTCCAGCGGGTGGGACGTCTATTGCTGAGGTTTCCTTCTTTTCATTGGAGCACTTTGCCCAGCAGTACCGGGTGATCGCACCTGATTATCCTGCAATTGAAGATTTGGAGGATTTGTTTTCTGGATTTATAGCGCTGCTTGACTATCTGGGCGTCGACAAGTTTTACACAATGGGAGGATCGTACGGGGGTTGGATGGTGCAATCCTTTTTGCGCCAATACCCTCAACGCATCAGCAAAATGGTCATTGCAGCAGTTGGTCCCCCAGACAGCAAAAACAGCCAGGAAATCGCCAGATTAATGGGCTGGTTCCGCATCACGCCCACATTCCTGCTGCGCTGGATGATCAACAAATCTTTTGCCCGCCTGGAGAGTAATAAATCAGATAATCCGAATATGGCTTTACTGTGGGCATTAGCCCGTGAGGCAGTTAATTTCCGCCTGGGTAGAGCCGATATGCTGGCGATGCTGCAGCGTTTGATCAACCAGACAGAGAACTATACTTTTTCCGCAGAAGATCTCGATGGTTGGCCTGGTCGTATATTGCTGGTTTTTGGTTCTGAGGACCCGGCAACACCGCTTGAAAAGCGTGAGGCCATGCAGCAGCTCTACCTGCAGGCTGAGGTTAAGGTATTTGAAGGGGGTGAGCACGGCATCGCCATTACTCACCAGCAGGAGTATTTTGCCACCATTGACAAATTCCTTGCTGCATAATACCCTGATGATGCATTGTCAGTATTTTTGGATTTCAGTATAGGTAACTTGTTGCAAGGAGAGTGAAAATGCGTGCCGGATTCGAAAAAAATTCTAATCAGTTAGCGCAGAGTCCGCGTGTACCATCTTATCCAGGACCATATACAATTCCAATCCTTGTTGATGATGTGAAGCAGCTGGCAGGTTTTAATATGACCCGCAGCTCCTTCTTTACCATCGATGCCAGTG
>JALHTN010000435.1 GCA_022865865.1 Anaerolineales bacterium | reverse complement strand
TGGGGCAATCTTGGAATTGTGAATGGTGCAGTATTGGATGACCCAAAAAGCCTGATGGAGGGAAAAGGGAAGGTTCACAGACATGTGAAGTTACACCAGGTTGAGCAAGCCCAGAATCCAGATCTTGAGCATCTTATGCTTCGGGCACAGCAAGCTGCTCAGAAACGGATTCATCAAACTACCTGACACTTGCCACGGCCCACAGGACCCATCCCTGCAAGCGGAGGCCTAATAGCAAATCAGATCAGCTTCGTATGCAGAACCTTGCCAGCATAACACTGCAATTGAAAAATATCATTGGGTAGCCCTAACATATGATGGATTGTTAAAGGAGCCGATAGTGGATGATGATGATTACATCTTAAAATCTCGTTATTATCTGAAGACCTTATGCAGTGTAAAGCCAAATAGACGGACGGGTTCTCCAGGAAACAGGGAAACAACAGATTTCTTTGCTAATACTATCCGCCCATTCGGCTATAAGATTGATGCTGCTCCTTTTGAGTGCCAGGACTACAGCTATCGCGGATCAGAATTATCGCACGGTGAAGATATATTTGGTATCCATGGCAGTCCTTATTCCCTGGGATGTGATGTCTTCGCTGAATTGAAAACCGTGTCGACAATTAAGGATCTTGAAAACACGAACTGCGAAAACAAGATATTGTTAATGAGGGGAGAAATTTGCTCAGAACAGTTGATGCCGAAAAATTTTGTCTTCTACAATCCAGAGCATCACAAGAAGATTATTGACCTCTTGGAGAAGCGGAAGCCAGCCGGGATCATCACTGCAACAGAGAAAAAACCAGAACAGGTGGGCGCGTTATACCCATTTCCATTGATTGTGGATGGTGATTTCGATATCCCAAATGCTTACTGCCGGGATACTGTGGGAGATGCCCTCGCGGCGAGACAGGGTGATTCAGTTCGACTGAAGATTGATACAAGCCGGCTGCCTGCGAGTGCAACCAATATCATTGGGACGCTGAATGGCGGTGCAGAAGAAAAGATCGTTTTCACTGCACATATCGACGCGTATGAAGACTCTCCAGGCGCTTCGGACAATGCCTCCGGTACCGTTGTATTGCTAATTCTCGCTGAATTGCTCGCTGATTATCGGGAGGGTAAATGCATTGAAATCGCAGCATTTAATGGAGAAGATCACTACAGCGCAGGGGGTCAGATGGACTACCTGAGGCGATATGGGGATGAACTCCCTGGTGTTCTTCTGGCTGTGAACATCGATGATGTTGGTTTCGAGCAAGGAAGGTCATCCTTCTCGTTCTATGAATGCCCCCCGCAACTTAAGGAGAAAGCTGAGGATGTTTTCCGGCGCTTCGATGGTCTTGCTCAAGGAGATCAGTGGTTCAATGGAGATCATATGATCTTTGTGCAGAAGCGGGTACCTTCCATAGCCTTCACGTCCGAATGCATGCCCGAACTGATCAAGACCGTGACCCATACAGCATCAGATACACCTGACTTCATTAGCTGCCGCAAGCTGGTTGATGTTGCAGAATCCCTGAATGCATTTGTGCGATCGCTCTAGAGCGAACGACATCTCCTGTCCATTCAATCGGGGTCATCATGAGTGTACAGGGTGCAGCCAGTGGTGGCATCCTGGCAGCACCGTGGTATTGATTCAGATAACGGTTGTTGATCAGCCTTTTGCATGCTGAACTTGGGGATGGATTAGCTGCAAGATTCATCACCAATAAATGAATCTGTCTAACCCATATGGATTACTGTCTACCACAATTCTAAGCGGGTATTATTCGGTCTGGCTGGGATGGCGAAATGATCTCTAATTCATGGCGTCGGAGACAGGATCTGGCAGCGTACGCACCATTCTGGGTAGATTCCTGGCGGTGAGCCAAAGTTACTCCAGCCAACTCCTGGGTTAATACCCATGACGTCACTAAAGAAAGGGTTAATTACCCACATACCATCGCCCAGATCGCTGGTATCAAAAACAAAGTCCATTTCTATCGTTCCTTCACCTGCCTCAACAGGCACATCTTCGACATCGAGGTTTACCCTGGTGTCATGACCGCTCCAATTTAAACCCCCGATATTAATAGCTGCTTTTTCAACACTCGCTAGCCGGTATCCGAGCTCAACATGGGCAGTAACTGTGCCTGTCAAGCTTGCACCAGGGGGTGGATCAGCAGAGATTATCCAGACCCGGTCATCTGAGTGGCGCCCAAGCGGATAATCACTTTCCCAGGTGCGGACTTCTACATCATCGGGAATCGACCTGAAGAAATCTCCCGGCAGATCGGACCAGGCCAAGGCCTGGCGATCATCCAAACGGATGCGGTAATGCATCTTTCCCCTCCAGAAGTCCTCTATCTCGAGTAAATCATAGGTTGCAGTGTCGAATTTCAAGATCTGATAAAAGCTATCATCTACGTCAGCAATTTGCAGGCGTACTTGATGGACCTGGTGTCCATTGGACAGCCAGTCGTCTTCCAGAACCCTTGCCTCGACAATCAAGTCCTGCGCATCAAAGATCAGGCCCAGATTCAGCGTGCAGCTCGCTGTGCTGCACTCCCAGTCATCTCCTAGTGCGCTCAGCACACAGAATGGATTGGCGCAATCAGCGCGCTCACCCCCAGTTAGCTGATCAATATAAACCCAGAAATTCCCCAGGTCGCGGAACAGGAGCTGGGCAATTAGCTGCTCCTCATCAAAGAGTTTCTCTTCAGGCTTGTAATGTGCCTGGTAAACAAAATCGACTAATTTACCTTCCACTGGGCGTAGGTGACTTGAACGCCATAGGGTATCATCGTCGTGTTGGTCGAAGTATAACAAGCGGTCACCAGCATACATCTGGTAGCGTAATTGAGAGCCATCGGCTGAGCGCCACAGCTCTGCCACAACCCCCTGCTGCCGGAAGCCACCTTGTTCCCAATCCAAGAGCAGGCGATCGTAGAGCACACCATCCTGCGCGGCTGAGGATGTAATGCGCTGGCTGGCCAGGTTTATGATCTCTGCTGCACTGACGGATGGCGTACTCCCTGGAAGATTCCGAACACCGATGAATACCAAGGAGATCACTGCCAGTGCTGCTAAACCCCAAGCCAGCCAGCGAGGAACAATTGGGCGCCGGATGGATTGCTGAGCGAATTGGTCGACAAGCTGGCTGCGAAGTCTGGTTTGGAAAGCTGAAGATGGCCCCGATAAATCCGGGGTCGCATTTTTTATATTGGCTACCAGCACCAGAAGGGGATCAGAGCGATCATCGGATTCCAGCCGCCTGAGCCATTCATCGGGATCAAAGTGATCATTATCATTGCTTATCATCGTCTTGCTCTCCTTCGGATTCGGCAGTTTCGCCCAGTAATTTGCGAAGCCGCCCTAACGCCCGATACAGACGGACGGACACGTTTTGGGGAGAACAGCGCAAGAACTCTGCCGTCTCCCCGTTGGATAAGTGGTCGATGAGACGTATGGTGATTATTTCCTGATCTTTTTGCGAGAGCCTTCCCATTGCCAGAACGATTTGTGCCCACTGGAAAGTATCCTGTGCCTGTCCTTCAACATCGATGGTCGCAGTCATATCGGCCGGAAGAGCAATGTAGCGCTGATCCCTGCGGTGTAGTTCGATAGCCTGTTGACTGGCAATCATGTACAGCCAGGCCTTATAACTCTTTCCCTTCCAGCCATGTGACCGCAAATGGCGCA
>JALHTN010000434.1 GCA_022865865.1 Anaerolineales bacterium | reverse complement strand
GCCCGGGTTTTCAGGATTTCTAGAGTCGCCGTGAAAATTCGCTGCAGTGAAAATGGGGCGCGATTTTCCGGGGACAGGGTCTCGGGCATTCGTAGTGCGAACCAAGCCAGCGTGATTATGGCCATGAGCATAAAACTGCCAAATATCGCACGCCAGCCAGAGAAAAGGAGGATCGCTTGTCCCAATGAAGGCGCGATCATGGGAATCAGGATAATGGTGGTTATGATAAAAGACATGACCTGAGCCATCGCCCGGCCTTCAAAGCGATCTCGAACCAGCGCTAAAGTTACTGCGCGGGGGGCGGAAAGACCAATGCCCTGCAAGAGGCGTCCTAAAAGCATGACCGGAAAACTGGTGGCTAAGATCGATAATATGGCACCAGCAAGGAACAGGGCGTAGCCGGCATAGATGGCTGGCTTGCGCCCCGTTTTATCAGAGAGCGGTCCAAAAAATAATTGGCCAAGCGCTAAACCCAGGAAAATGGTCGAGATCACCAGCTGCCGGGAGTTGGCATTTTGTACATTCAGATCACTGCCGATTTGGGGCAGGGCCGGCAGCATGGCATCGATGGAAAATGCGGTAAGCGACATCATCATGGCCATGAGGATCACAAATTCAACGTAAGACGGGCCTGCTTTATGTTTTTCTGAAGTCAATTTCGATGCCTTTTTCTTTGTTTTTTTGTTCAGGGAGATTCTAGATTCTAGCCAACCGCGGCAACCAATCGGCGGTTTGTAAAATACAGTCACCAACCCCACCGCTAACCGGAAAGCCCAGCTGCGATGGGAATGCTTATACCATGAATCATGCAAGCATTGCGAACTATTGTCTAACAAACGCAATAATTACATCGATGACCAATAAGCTGAGCTAATATTTGGTGCTGCTCGAGTAATCAACCTTTTATTTGATCTCCCCTCCAAATACTGCAACAACTCTTTGCAGGATCGGTGGTCCGGTGAGAGTATACAGAAAACGACCCATTTTCTCTGGTGAATGGCGCATATCGTTTTCTATCCTTTACTTCAGTACAGCATAAAATGCGTGTGCTTAGTAATTATTTATGTAGCCTGCTAAGACGGGGTTATAACCTAGCCAGTGGGGGAGATATTTTCTTGATAAACACGGGTCCAATACTCCTTGAAACATTGGATAATCAATTTATCGATATCTATGGGGTCAATATTGTCGGCAATATCGCAGCATTCCTGCCATAATTTGAATTTAATTCACTATCACTCGTGCTTCAAAGCTTCCACCGGGTCCAGACGGGCAGCTCGCGCCGCGGGGAAAAAACCGCCCAAAACTCCAATAAAAGCCGCGAAGATCAATGCTCCGACCGCCAGCCAGGGAGGCACGATCGACATTTGCCCGATCCCGGTGACGCCTTCTCTGGCCAGGTAGAAATGTCCGATCCAGTCCACCAGGCGGCCCAGCAATGTTCCCAAAATCAATCCCAGGACACCACCGATGAAGCCCAGCAGAACAGCATCAGCAGTGAACATGCGCCGAACTTCTTTATTGCGAGCCCCCAGAGCCTTGAGCACACCAATTTCACGTGTACGCTCATAAATCGCCATCATCATGGTGTTGGCAACCCCCAGCGTCGCCACCAGCAGCGCCAGCCCACCCACCGATCCCAACAATGCCTGCATCACTGCCAGCACCCGGTTGGCGATCTCCAGGACTGCGCCGAGGGATTGAGCCTGCAAACCCAGCGCTTCTGCAGACTCCAATACGGTTGGTACCGATGCATCATCTGCGGCGCGCACCACCAGCATATCGTAGCCATCGGTGTCCAAGGTTTCGGGCCTGCCATACCACCAGGCTTTGATCTCGGCGCGTTCCTGCAAACCTAAATTGGCGGATTGAAAGCTGCGGCTGTTTTCGACACCGACAATGGTGGTGTTGAAATCTTTGGTTTCACCGCGCGGCAAGCGTATCGCCAGCGTGACTGTTTGTCCTACCAGATCAGCGTAATCACCCCCGGAGTCGGCGATCATTTGGTCGGCCAAGCCAACCATGATCACCGTCCCCTGGGTATCACCCTCTCCCAAAGGGTTTCCTGCCAGCATCTCGGGTGGGGTCAGGTTTCCCATACCCTGAGGTCCGCCGCCAAAGTCGCTCGCTAAACGCACCGGCAGGATCTGGTCATCGAATGCCAGGCTGACCTCCATATTGGATGGCAAATCCAGTACCGGCGTGACAGACTGCACTTCAGGCATTTCCCGGAAGACAGCCACAATTTCGGGGGTCAGTGGCTCTGTAGGTTCCGTAAACCCGAAGGGATCAAAGGCAGACTCTTCTTCGGGGAAGGTGGGAGAGATAAATACGTTTTCCAGCCCCAATGCCTGGAAATTGCGGTTAACCTCCGCCTGCACGCCCACGCCGAAAGATACCATCGCCACCAGGGTGATGATCCCGATCACCACCCCTGCTGATGTCAGAATATTACGCACTGGCCGGCGGCGCAGGTTGCCAAAGGCGGT
This sequence comes from Anaerolineales bacterium, assembly GCA_022865865.1. The sequence continues at coordinate 1,528 of JALHTN010000434.1, read as the reverse complement.
TCCCAACAGGTCTTTGAATGAAAGGCTGCCAGTTGATTTCGCTTCTGATCGGGATGGTGGAGAAGTTTGGGCTCCTAATTTGGAGGGTGAGCCCTCGGGTACCTCAATTGCAGATATCTCTCCATCTCGCAGGTGTACGATCCGGTCTGCATAGGCAGCTACCTCCGGGTCGTGGGTGACGATGATCAGAGTCACGCCGCGCTCTGCATTGAGTTCGCGCAGCAGGTCCATAACTTCCGCCCCGGTGGATGAATCTAAATTACCGGTCGGTTCATCTGCCAAGACGATATGGGGTTTGTTCACCAGGGCGCGAGCAATAGCAGCGCGCTGCTGTTCTCCACCTGACATCTCGGTGGGGCGGTGATCCAGGCGATGCCCCAGACCAACCCGTTCGAGCAATTTCGTCGCCCTTTGGCTGCGTTCGGTTTCGCCAATCCCGCTGAGCATCAGCGGGAGGGCTGCGTTTTCCAGGGCGGTCAGGGTAGGCAGCAAATTGAAAGTTTGAAAAATGAAGCCGATATTATATCGCCGGTGCCTGGTGAGTTCTTCCTCGCTGGCAGTTTGTAAAGCTATCCCCTGCACATTGATTTCACCCTCAGTGGGGTGATCCAAACCACCCAGCAAATTTAATAAAGTCGATTTTCCGGATCCAGAAGGACCGACCAGGGCGACGAATTCACCCTGGCCGATCTCCAGATTGATATCTTTCAGCGCGTTGACATCTGCGCTGCCGAGGTGATACTGGCGGCAGACGTCAACAAATTGGATCCCCGTGCTCATTTATTGGAGAGATGCAGCTATGGTTAGTGCTTGCTCAGGGGTCAGATCACCGGCAACTGAATAGGACAGATCTCCATCGGTCCAGATCAGCAATACCTGGTTACCATCTTCGGCTTCGAAGAGCTGACCCGTGGTACCGCGCACTTCAACTGGCTGACTATCGCTGGAAGGTGTCCGGCTCTGATCAGAGTTCTGCTCGAGAATACCCTGGGTCACGGTGAATGAACCCCCCTCAGGCAGGGTATAACGTTGGACGAGGGTTCCGCGCACCTCAAGGATATCGACCAAGGTCGCACCTGGTGGGGTTTCGGTGGGTGTCAGGAATTCAAATTCTGCAGTTTCACCCGCTTCTTCAAGGGTCAGGGACTGGGGTTCAAGGTCGGCAAAGGTGACTAATTCCGCATCTTCGGGTACTTCGAAGGTAAAGAGCTTATCCTCCACTCCAGCATTGATTTCGTATTCCAATACTGTGACAGAAAACTCACCCAGGCTGCTGCCGGTAAATTCCAAGGCCAGGGGAATGCTGCTTTCCTGGCCAATCCACAGGTTGATAAAGCCGCCCACAGCAGCATACTCGCTGGGCATTTGATCGGGGATCGGCTCCAGATTGAGCTGGTTGGCTGTTTCACCCGCCACTACGTCGCTGCCAGATTTTCCAATGTTGAAGTATTCCTGCAATTTCTGGACTGCTTGCTCGGCATTTTCGGGGTGTTCATACTCACCATCTTCGGGTTTACCCTCCAGGCCG
>JALHTN010000433.1 GCA_022865865.1 Anaerolineales bacterium | reverse complement strand
TCTTCTGAATTTAGCCCTTGTTTCCGTTAAGTCACCGTAAAGGACTGTGTGGCCTTTGTTTATCATCAGCACCCGGTCGCAGAGTTCCTCGACTTTATTCATTTGATGGGTACTCAAAACAATGGCTTTCCCTTCATCCCTTAAATTGGCGATTATGTTCTGAATAGTCTCTGTCCTTACGGGATCCAGGCCGGAGAAGGGCTCATCCAGAATTATCAACTCAGGATCGTGAATGACGGTGACGATAAACTGGATAAGCTGTCCCATACCCTTACTCATTTCCTTGTTTTTCTTCTTTTTGCTTTCGAGCATGCCGGTTTGCTCGAGTAATGCATTCGCTTTCTTTTCGGCCGTGGCTTTATCCATACCTTTCAAGGAGGCAAGATAAAGGATTAGATCAATGGCTGTTAATCTCTTATACAATCCCCTCTCTTCAGGTAGGTAGCCGATATGATCCTTTAAGGCTTCATTCATCTGCTGACCGAAGATTTTCACTACCCCAGAATCGGGTTTCATGAAATCCAAGATTATTCTTATGGTGCTGCTTTTGCCCGCACCATTAGGCCCAATAAGCCCCAGGATCTCTCCAGGATCAACGGAAAAGGTCAAATCATTCACCGCGATCACGTCGGCGTAGGATTTGTACAGGTGACTTACTTCAACCGCTGTCATATGATAAGCCCTCCCTTTTAATTGAGTTTGGTGTACATAGCTCAAAGAACACAGTCAATTTGAAACCGGATTACTGGTTGATAAGCAAACATCTTATCGCAATATCTCCTCTTTGATTCATTATACATTCAATTTTTTTATTACACAGTGTTCCTTATTAAAAGCAAGACCTACAACTTCAAGACGATAAAATCTTCCCCGCCTGATGGACAGGTGGTAATAAATGATGATCAGCATCTAAAGTGAACAGGGGGGTCTTCGAAATTGATTAGCTAATCCTACACTAGGGATAACGGTGCCCTGGGAGTGTCGGTCGAGCTTCAGGGAGGGAGAATATCCAGGCACTCGTGCCTCCTGCATCCTGTAGCCAAAAGCACGGCAACCCATACATTAGCCCGTCTCATAGAATACGGGCAAAACGATGAAAGCTGACACATCTGGTGATGTAGTACTGTCCGAGCAGCAGGCTGTCTCCCTCCACCACAGCCATAACTTAATCAGTGGTCCTCCGCAGGCGGGTTCACTTGCCCCCAGCCTAACCCGCCTGACCAGCTGACAGGCCAGCTTTTCAGAAGTGGAAATCGACCAGATCATTTACACGAGGGTAAGACCTGGACTGACAAATGGATATGCTCTAGAATTTTGAACAAATCGAATGAGGTGGCGATTACCAAGGCAGATGGGTGGTTTCCAATACCCATTTCATTAAGCAGCGACCAGCCAGATCTTATTAATGATTATTCTTCAGGTAAAATCTATTCATTCTTGTTCCAATCCCGTCATCGCTTTTCTGGCGCCAAATGTCTCATCCAAACGATACATTATCTTTGTTCATTACACGCCTGAAGGAAAGTCCGTTTTTCGAATCGCTCCATGATTCTGCCCTGGTTTTCTTGGGCAGGCGGGCAACACACAACCAATATCTAACCGGAGCGACCATTTTCTGGGAGGGGGAAATTTCAAAGGGGCTATACTGGCTGCATTCCGGTACTCTGAAAGCCGTTAAATATTCGACTTCTGGGCGGGAACAAATCCTGCATTTGATCAAAGAAGGCCAGACATTTAATGAAGTCGGCGCCTTTACAACATTGCCGAACCCGGCATCCGTGGTGGCTCTGTCTCCTTCACAAGTTTGGCATATCCCGGGGGAAGCGATCCAGCAATTGATCCAGGAGGATCCGGGTTTTGCGCAGCTGATTATCGAGGTGCTTGCCCTGCGGCTGCGCCGGTCTGTCGCCTTAATCGAAGACCTTTCGCTGCGTCCGGTAATCAACCGCTTATCCAGATTGATCCTGGATGAGGCAGATGGGGACACACTGTTTCGGCCAGCCTGGTATACGCAGGACGAACTGGCCGCAAGGCTAGGCACGGTTGCGGATGTGGTCCAGCGCGC
>JALHTN010000432.1 GCA_022865865.1 Anaerolineales bacterium | reverse complement strand
ATATTTACCAGTTAGAGGATGTGATCCTGGAGCGACGAATCAGTGCAGGTTTCTGGGTGGCGACGATTGTATTTGTCGGTGTTTTACTGCTGATCGCATTTGAATTACTGCACAGCACGACCGCAGCTTTGGCGGGTGTTTCGATCATATTCTTGACATCATATATTGGTGGTGCAATTACCCCCAATTTATTCATTCTCAGTTATGAGCGCGGCTTGAGCTATATCGACTGGGAAGTTGTTTTCCTGGTGATGGGTATGATGATTATTATTGCAATCGTAGAGGGTACGGGTATTTTCCAATGGTTGGCTTTTCAGGCCTACCGTATAAGCCGCGGGCGCACCTGGTTGCTGGTATTGATCTTGATGCTGATCACTGCGTTGGCCTCGGCTTTACTGGATAATTTCACCACCATGCTTCTGATGACGCCGATCAGTTTGCAGATTGGGCTGGCATTGGGAATTAACCCCCTGGCGCTGATCATTCCTCAAGTGCTGGCTTCGAATGTGGGTGGCATCAGTACACTCGTCGGTACCCCGACGAACATATTAATCGGCGCGTATGCCGGCATAAGTTTTACTGATTTCCTGGTGAACCAAACTGTGGGCGTTATCCTGGCTTTGATAGTGATGGCAGGTTTTATCCTCTTGTATTATCGCAAAGAGTACAGACAGCAAGGCGGTGGTATCTCTCCAAAGCTGTATCAAAAGCTGGAGGAGAATGCCCGCATCGAAGACCCGCAAGGGCTCTGGAAATCCGGGGTGGTGTTTGCCCTGGTGTTGGTCGGGTTCATTCGGGGGGAAAGGATACACTTGGCACTGGCGGTCACTGCAATTGCAGGTGCTACACTGCTCCTGGTCTGGTTAAAACCTGATGTTCAACACATGATCAAAGCGGTGGATTGGACGACCCTGGTTTTCTTCATGACGCTGTTCATGATCGTGGGCGCCATCCAGGAGGTTGGATTGATCAGTTTAGTCGCTGAAGGAATGAGCCGCCTGATTGGGGAAAACCTGTTGTTGGGTATCTTTGTGATCGTTTTTGGGGTTGGGACGCTCTCGACGGTGATCGCGAATATTCCGCTCACGGCGGCGATGCTGCCGATCATCCGCTTCCTGACCGCCTCCATACCAGGTGCACAAAGCTTGGTGCTCTATTACGCACTTTCTATGGGCGCAGCGATGGGCGGCAACGGCACCCTGATCGGTGGTGAGGCCAACCTGGTGACGGCTGGGATCACCGAACAGGCCAATACCCCAATCACCTTTAAGGAGTTTCTCAAAGTTGGATTGCCGGTCACCTATTTAACTTTAATGATCGGATTCCTTTGGCTGGTGTACAATTTTCAGGTTTATTAATATCGGGAGGTGTGCCTGATGTCAAATATGATTCTATGTCCAACCCGCGGGGGAAAGGGCAGCTATCCAAATCAAGACCGGGCTATTGCGATTGCAAAAGAGCGCGGCGTTGAGATCCTGTTTTTGTACATCTCAAATGTGGAGTTTTTAAGTTTAACCGCGGCCCCGAAACTGATCGATATCGAACATGAATTAGATGAATTGGGTGAGTTTATGCTGGCCATGGCTCAGGAGCGAGCTGAGAAAGCCGGCGTGAAAGCTGAAACGCTCGTGCAGCACGGCCATTTTCTTGAGTCTTTATGCCAGGTAATAGAAGAGTACAAAATCCACACCGTGATTCTGGGCAGCTCTGCTGGAGGGACGGGTGTGGTGACCGCCAGTTATATCCAGCATTTGATTGATGAAATCAGCGACAAAACAGGAGTTGAATTCATTGTGGTCGATCACGGCGAAATCGTGGATACCTTCAAACCAGCAGGGTAATTGGATCGAGGGGTAGTTTGGCGGCTGTTTTTCCCCGTAATTTTAGGTAAGATGTATAGGCTTGGACGATTTACCCATCCAAGCCTATTTATATTCACGCTCTAGCTGCATCATCGGCAGCTGTTCTGGGTGATCCTGAATGGCTGGTCGATTACCGGAAGGTCAGAGGCATAACAACCGTCTGGAATGGGGTCTCGAAAACTGCTGAGAATTCAGAGGTTCCATCACTAGAACCGGTCGCTGTGGCAGTCAAGAAAGGGTTCATAAATGGAACCATAAGGCTGAAATCACCTGTGGCTACATCGGCGTTGACTGCACCCAGGAAATGCTGCCCTTCACCATCCGCATCTGGATTTTGGAATACTTCTACCAGACAACCTGGACAAGCAGTTCCGGTCACTCTATATGGATTATAAGCAGCGCTGGCAATGATTGGGGGTTGGATAGCATTGTTGGCACCATTGGCCAAATTTATGCCAGCTGGATCGTTGGGGAAGCTATAAAAGGTGAGAGGAGAGCAGTGAAAGGAGTATAATATTCAGTCCTTAAGCCACCGGTTAAAATCGCCTTCTCAGGAGTTGCTTTAGCTATGGAACTTCAATCATCTCCAGCGGCACGCACCCGCTGCGCATGGGTGGGCTCCGATCCCTTATCCATCGAATACCATGACCGGGAGTGGGGTGTTCCGGTTCACGATGATCGCAAATTGTTTGAATTTCTGATCCTGGAAGGAATGCAGGCCGGTTTGAGCTGGATGACAATTCTCCGTAAGCGTGATAATTTCCAGGCTGCTTTTGATGGATTTGATGCGCGCAAGATCGCCCTATACGACCAGGCAAAATCCGATGAACTGATGGGGAATCCAGGCATCATCCGCAACCGGCGGAAAATTGAGGCCGCCGCTCAGAATGCAAGGGCATTTCTAACGGTTCAAGCTGAATTCGGTAGCTTTGACACCTATATATGGCAGTTTGTTGAAGGGCAGCCGAAGGTAAATGCCTGGAAAACCCTGGGCGAGATTCCCGCCAAAACCGAGCAATCAATTGCCATGAGCAAGGATTTGAAAAATCGCGGTTTTAATTTTGTGGGTCCCACCATCTGTTATGCGCATATGCAAGCAACCGGGATGGTCAATGACCACACAGTTGATTGCTTCCGCTACCTCGAGTGCCAGAAGGTATAATCACCCACCTAATATGTCCCGGCAAACATTCCCAGGATACAGCAAAGAATGATCAGCCAGTGAAAATCATAAGCGACCTTCATTATGTCGAAATTTGAGCTCGAATTAATATTTCACCCAGTCACCCCTGATCGTTGGGAGGATATGGAGCAGCTATTTGGACCCCGAGGTGCGATCGGCGGCTGCTGGTGCATGTGGTGGCGGATTAAACGAGTCGATTTCGAACAGCAGCAGGGGGATGGCAACCATGAGGCGATGTGCTCAATCGTGGAGTCCGGGAAGGTGCCGGGCATTCTGGCCTATTCCAAAGGTAAACCTGTGGCCTGGTGTTCCGTCGCCCCCAGGGAGGATTTCCCGGTCCTGGACCGCTCTCCGATCCTAAAACGGGTGGACGATCAACCCGTGTGGTCGATCGTGTGCTTCTATATTGCCAAAGGTTACCGGCGCCAAAGCTTGTCTGCGCTGTTGCTTTCCGAGGCAGTAGATTATGCCACCCAGAACGGTGCCCGCATCATCGAAGGCTACCCGATCGCGCCCAAGAAAGACCAGGCACCGGATATTTACGCTTTCACTGGCCTGGTTTCGACATTCGCAAAAGCCGGCTTTTCTGAGGTCGCCCGGCGTTCTATAACCCGCCCGATCATGCGCTATTTTGTTGAAGGTTAGGGGTGATAGAATCGTAGAGAGCCGGGTATATGGTCCCGGCTCTCTCTAAGGAGGAGAAGAAGAGAAATCGCCCTTCAGATCATATAATAGCCGTAATTGGGGAATCCTGCTTGACGAGAACCCTACAATTACCCTACGCTAACCCATCAATTTTGCAATTTTGTTGAAAATTGTTATGAATCTTGCGATAAAAACCGAAAATCTGGGTCGTATTTACAAAATCCGAGGCGGAAAGAAGAGCGATCCCAGGGAATTGGTGGCCTTGGATAAGGTTGATATTGAAGTTAAACCCGGAGAGCTGTTCGGTTTGCTGGGACCGAACGGCGCTGGTAAAACCACCCTGATTAAGATCTT